>CALHBW010000484.1 GCA_937930625.1 uncultured Saprospiraceae bacterium
ATTAAAAATGATTGGTTTTCACAATTAAAAAGAGATAAAATATTATTTCATGTAAAAACGTATTTATTTTTACTCACAAAACAAGCCACCTTTTGCAAGGTTGAGCATCAATAACACGTTGACTAACAACTAATTAACCAATCAACTAATCACGTCAAATTAATTAATAATCATGTTTTTGGATATTAGAAAATTAATTTCAACACTATATTTACAATATGTACTATCAGACGTTACAGTTAAATAAAAGGCACACATTCCATGCCATTCCTTAACAAATTCCAAATAATAGATTCCTCTCGGTTTAGTCGAGACCAATTTGAACGTTTATTTAGGCTATCGGTCTAAGTTTGCCTAAAGCGAATACTCGTCAGACGAATCACTTTATTCAGTGCGAATATTTTATGAGACAAATCACTACATTTCACAAAAATCTTCGTCAGACGAGTGCGTCCCGCAACTTGAGTTCGGCAAAGTTAGACGGATAGCCTTTATTTACGTTATTTTTTTGTTAGAATCCCGAAAATTCGCGCATATCTATTGGTATCTATTTATCTTAACGAGGTGAATAACGAAAAAGACAAGTCATTTTCGATTTTTGATTTTTTAACTCATGTAATTCAAAACATAATTTGGTCTTTAAGATTATTTTTAATAAAATATGATTTTTAGTTTATTTATTATAAATTGAAAATCAATGAATTTTTAAACTCGAAAAAATTTAACATGAAAGAAAGTCTAAAATCAAAAATCACTAAATCAAAAATCACTAAATCATTAAATCACTAAATCATTAAATCGTTGTACTTTTGCGCCCGATATGAAATTTACAATACACGCCACTGATACAGCTTCGAGCGCACGTACAGGCACGATTGAGACGGCGCACGGTAGCATCCAAACACCGATTTTCATGCCTGTCGGTACGGCGGGAACGGTCAAAGGGATTCACCAACATGAGCTGCGGGAAGTGATTGAGGCACAGATAATTTTGGGAAATACTTACCATTTATATCTGCGTCCGGGTATGGAGATTTTACAACAGGCAGGTGGTTTGCATCAATTTATTGGTTGGGAAAAACCGATGCTCACGGATAGCGGTGGATATCAGGTCTATTCACTCAGTCATCGACGTAAAATAAAAGAAGAAGGCGTGACCTTTCAATCGCATATCGACGGTTCACGACACTTTTTTGCCCCTGAAAATGTGATGGATATTCAACGTCAAATTGGTGCGGATATTATCATGGCATTCGATGAATGTACGCCCTATCCTTGCGAATATAAATACGCCAAAGACTCAATGGAAATGACCCACCGTTGGCTCAAACGTTGTTGTGACCGCTTTGATGCTACAGAAGGATTATACGGCTACGAACAAACACTTTTCCCTATTGTACAAGGCAGTACATATATGGATTTGCGCCGACAATCAGCCGAAACCATTGCTTCAATGGAACGCGAAGGCAATGCTATCGGCGGCTTATCCGTAGGCGAACCCGCAGAGATGATGTACGAAACTACGGAAGTCGTATGCAGTATTTTGCCAAAAGAAAAACCGCGTTATTTGATGGGCGTCGGAACGCCTGTGAATCTCTTGGAATGTATTGCTTTGGGCGTCGATATGTTTGATTGTGTGCTGCCTTCGCGCAATGCACGGCACGGACTTTTATACACATCCGAAGGCATTATCAATATAAAAAATAAAAAATGGGCGGATGATTTTAGCCCGATTGATGCCAATGGTGCTTGCCCGACAAGTCGCCATCACACGAAGGCGTATTTGAGGCATTTGATTCACTCTAAGGAATTGCTCGGTTCGCAAATCGCCACTTTGCACAACCTCAGTTTTTACCTTTGGCTGATGAACGAAGCCCGACAACACATCGCCGAAGGCGATTTTTTATCATGGAAAAATACAATGGTTAAAAAGCTGACACAAAGGCTTTAGTTAGTTCATAGTTGATAGTTCACAGTTCATAGTTATATTTTTTGCTTCGCAAAAAACAATAAATTAGCGACTGCTCAGAACTATGAACTCAATGAACTATGAACTATGAACTATGAACTATGAACTATCAACTATGAACTATCAACTATGAACTATGAACTATCAACTATGAACTATGAACTATCAACTATGAACTATCAACTATGTTAAAAACATTAGATAGATATATTATCAAAAAATACTTGACGACATTCTTTTTTGTCGTCCTGATATTTACGTTGATAGCGGTGGTGATTGATTTTAGTGAAAAAATCGACGATCTGATACAAGACGAAATCCCAAGCGGGTCAATTTTTACAGAGTATTACCTACCATTTATGCCCTATATAAATGGTTTGTTGTGGCCCCTCTACGCGTTGATTACAACGATATTTTTCACCTCACGAATGGCGTATAATTCCGAAATTATTTCGATGATGGGCGGGGGAATGAACTTTTATCGCTTGGCAATGCCGTATATGTTGTCGGCGGCATTGATAGCAGGACTGCATTTCTTTGGGAATCATTATCTGATACCGGAAGGAAATAAGAATCGAACCCTATTTGAAAACACTTATGTTTGGAAAAATAATTTTGATAATAAAACTAAAAATATTCACTTGTTTTTAGATGAAAATTCTAAAATGTACGCGCGTCGATTTAGCCGCCGCGATACGGTTTGTTATGATTTTACACTGGAAGGATTTAAAGATAATAAACTGATTTCCAAACTATCATCACCACGTACCGAGTGGCAAGGAAAGACAGGCACATGGCTTATCCGCGACTATCGCCTCCGCGAATTTGACGGAACAGACGAAAAACTCACGTTCGGTAAAAAACTCGATACCCTCCTCAACTTCACGCCCGACGACATCGAACGACGCGACAACCTCAAAGAAGCCATGACCACCCCCGAATTGCGCGTATTCATACGACGCGAGCGCGAGCGCGGAGCAGCCAATTTTGAAAAATACGAAGTCGAACTCCATCGCCGCAGTGCCGAACCTTTTACGATATTTATCCTAACACTTATCGGTTTGGCAGTCGCTTCGCGTAAGGTGCGTGGGGGGATGGGACTGCACCTTGCATTGGGCGCAGGTTTAGGTGGCACTTATATTTTCCTTTCTAAATTTTCAACAACCTTCTCCACCAATGCCGGATTATCACCACAACTCGGCGTGTGGATTCCCAATTTGATATTTATGGCAGTGACGCTGTTTCTGATTTCGAGGGCGCAGAAATAAGGAGTTCATGGTTCGATTGTTACATGGTTTCATTGATGTATTGCCTTATTGTTATCATAATATTTTTTATAAAAAAAACATTACGAATAAAACAATGTAACAATGAAACCATCTAACAATGAAACAATGAAGCAATTTTTCTTAATTTTACAAAAAATAAAACACGCAAACCATGTTTCATGCTTATAAAATATTGATTATTAGTTTTTTAGGGCTTTCGATGCTAATGGTTTCCTGTAAAGGAGGGCAATCGGAAAATGCTGAAACTACAAGCCCCGAAGCACAAAAAGCTACACTTCCCATACCTCCGGCAGATTTTCTGCAAGATATTTACGAAAGGGTAGATTACGTTGATTTTATATTTGACAAAACTAATTTCAGTATTAGCGTGACAGATAAAGCTAATGCTCAACGCAATGTGACTTATCTTTCACAAAGTGCCGTAGAAGACGTAAATTGTACTCCTTATATAGGGCGTATGTACTTCAACTCGGAGGGCGTAGGAATTGCGACAGCACAAATGCATTATAGCGACGACTGCAAATATTTTATTTTTGTGGATGCAAAACAACGCCCAAAATATGCTTGCTTAATGTCGGAGGCAGCACTGGCTTTCTTCGAAAATATTTTTAGTCGGGTACAGGCGCAGTAAGGCAAATGCTACAATGCTTAAATGATGAAATGCGATAATGATAATGAGTGAATGAGTGAATTATTTGGGCTATCCGTCTAACTTTGCCTAAAGCGAATACTCGTCAGACGAATCACTTTATTCAATGTGAATATTTTATGAAACAAATCACGACATTTCACAAAACCTTCGTCAGACGAGTAGTAATCTTGCAAGCAAACTTAGACGAGTAACCATTATTTGTTTTATTGTACTGATAATCAAATACTTGAAGCGAATTATAGTTTGTGCGATTGTAAAAAAACTATGAACTATGAACCGATAACTATGAACTAATAATGCAACACTTGTTATTGTTTTTTCGTAAAAAAATAAAAAAATGCCCTAAATGGAACTTTTCCTTGATAAGTTGTTGTTATATTTGTTAGGAAAATCCAAATCATAAATTCCAAAACCCCCATGAAATAGTATATTTCAACTTGGGATTTGGATATTGGAATTTGGAATTTACACCTATTGGTGTATTTATTTTTTTCATTTAAAAATTCAATATTGGCAAGAAGACAAAGAAGACCAAGACGGCCTGAAAAGCCGCGATTTCGTATTAATCACCAAATCAGAGTACCTAAAATCCGCCTTGTAGGGGACAACCTTGAGGCGATAAGTAAAGCTGTAGGCAGAGAAATCAAATCTGATATTTATCAGACCCGCGAAGCACTAAAAATGGCAGATGCTATGGAAATGGATTTGATTGAAATCTCTCCTAAAGCAGACCCGCCGGTATGCCGTATCACGGACTACAAAAAATTCCTTTTCGATAAGAAGAAGAAAGAAAAAGAGATGAAAGCCAAGACGGTGAAAACCGTCATTAAGGAAATTCGTTTTGGACCGAATACAGACGACCACGACTTTAATTTTAAGGCTCGACATGCCGAAAAGTTTCTAAAAGATGGTGCAAAGGTCAAAGCCTATGTGCATTTTCGCGGGCGTACCATCGTCTTCAAAGAACGTGGAGAAGTTCTGCTTTTACGTTTTGTGAAATACTTGGAAGAATTTGGTACAATTGAGTCAATGCCACGCATGGAAGGTCGCCGAATGTTTGTGATGATTGCCCCTAAAAAGTCGGCACTCAAGACATCGAAAAAGACCAAATCTACGGAATCCAAGCCAGAAAAAAAGAAAGGCAAACCGGAGGCTGAAGCACCAAAAGAACAACCTGTTACAGAGGCAAAAGAGACTCCTGATGCTGAAGCAGACAAGTCATAATTTTGATGTGATGAATAAACGTCATGTGTTAAAAATATGGTCACAAATATATTGCTCCGTTTTTGTAATGAAGGCGGAGCTTTTTTATTTAGTATGTTGATATTCCAATAATTAGATAAATATCGGAAGTAATCCAAAGGAAATAACTGGGTTAAAGATAGCTTAATTATTAATGTCACTAAAAATCGTACATAATTTTTCATTTTATACAAAGAAATAACTTAGTTTTGCCCCAAAATTATTGATTTTATCCTATTTTTATCCGTAATTGCGCCTTTAAAAATATCCACACCTCTTGCCTATACCTTTTAACGCAAGAAAATTTTAAATATATTATTGTTTGAGGGTTACAAAATCCACTTAAATTCGTCCAAAGTGCATCCAATTTAGCGTTAAATTGGTCTTATAAATAAATGCCAGATACGAAATGACAAATTTTGACTCAAATATGGATGAAAACCATATTTTAATTAGAGTTTGTAATTTACAAATTTGGGTATCTAATACGACTCCGAAATACTTTTGTATTCTGAAATAAATGTCTTGATTTTGTGATGTTTAGTTTTTTAACATCTACTCATACAACATTTATTTATTCAAAATTACTCACTATATCCTGCAAACATTTATTCTATGAAGAAAATATACACCCCTGTGATATTGTTTTTGCTATTATTATCATTTGCAAGTTATGCTTCAAATGAAAATCATCCATCAAATGGAAATCCACCGTGTACAGCAGAAATCATCACGCCAAGCCAAGTAATTTGCGATAATTTTTTCCAAATTATTGCTACACCACCTGAAGCGGGCGAAACCGGTATGTGGACGGGACCCTCCAATACCAGCTTTTCTGATCCTGCTGCAGCTACGACTTTCATTACCAACCTCAATGCCGGACCTAATGCAATTACATGGACAATATTTGACAGTTCAGGTACGCCATGTAGTGTTGCAGAGATTACACTTACCAACAGTGAAGTAGAAACGACACCTATTATCACTACACCTAATAATACTGAAGTTTGTGACGAAGACGGTTTTCAGGTCGAAGCTCAAGGACCTCTATTACCCGGAGAGGTGGGCTTTTGGTCTTCCGACAATCCCGACGTCACCTTCTCCAACTCTAATTCACTGACAACGATTGCCAACGATCTCGGACCTGGCAATAATGTTATCTTCTGGACGATTTCCAATTTCGATGATATGGGGGTAGGCTGTAGTGCCAACCCTGCATCCATCACCGTTATCAATAACGAAGTCGTCACTACGGCAGCTATTGAGTTCTTTTCTGCTGACGAAAGTTGTGTAACAAACGGTTTCGACCAGCTATTTGCCAATATTTCCGACCCCGACAACCAACTCGTTCCGGGAGAAATCGGTACATGGACAGGTCCTCCGGGCGTTACATTCTCACCAAATTCTGAAGCACCTACTGTAAATGGTTTGTTGCCCGGAGAGAATATGCTTGTCTGGACGATTAGCAGAGGCTCTTGCCCTACCAATTCCGACACCATTATTATTACCAATAATGAACCGAATAATGTCAATATTAATATAGGTGATAGCGATACATCCGCTTGTGCCGCCGATGCACTCAACCTCGTCGCTGACCCACCCAATGCTGACCAAACAGGCATGTGGACAGGTCCGGCAGGTGCAGTATTCGACCCGAATGCAAGTTCATCGACAGTCAGTGTAACAGGCACACCACCGGGTACACATAATTTTTACTGGACATTGACGCAAGGCGGTTGCGACCTTTCTGATTCTATTCAGGTAGAAATATTTGCTGAACCGGTTGGTACTTATCAGGTCAATAATACCACCACCGTTGGTGGAAATGACGGCTCAATCGACGTTTGCGTAGAAGGTGGTACACCACCCTTTGATATTGCATGGGAGCCGCCCACGGGTAGTCTTTCTACCACAAATGACCCGAATTGCCCCGGACTCAGCTATAATATAGGTGGGCTTGTCGCAGATTCTTATGTCGTTACAATAACCGATTCCAATGGTTGCTTCGACATTCTCGGAGATGGCAGCTCGCCCGGCGACACCATTACCATTATGGATCCCGATTGTAGTGATTTTGATTTCGGATTAATCAGCTCTACCAATGAATCTTGCGATGAATCCGACGACGGTACTATCACCGTTGAAGTATTGAATGCACAAGGCGACATTCTTTATTCAGTAGGAAATGTCAATGGCGTACCGGACGTAACGACTTCGGAGAATCCTTATACATTCGAAAATTTACCCGCAGGAGAATACAATCTATTCATCAGTGATGCACGACTTTGTACCGATTCATACATTGGTAATCCGGTCATTGTCACAGCACCTGACCCGCTTGCTGTCATTTCAACAGGTATTCCCACTGCCACTTTGGGTGGTGCAGATGGTGGTATTACTGTATGTGTCAATGGAGGTACAGGTCCATATACCGTTACATGGACACCAATGAATGGTGGTACTGTCGGTCCCGACCCAAATGCCAGCAACTGCAATGATAATCAAATCATTACGGGCTTGCCTCAAGGCGAATACGATGTCATGGTCGTAGATGCCAATGGTTGTGAATTTAATTCAAATGACATCACCGTAAACGAGCCAATATGCGAAATATCACTAGATGTTTCGGATATAGCAACAACTAATGTATCTTGCAACGGCGAAAATGACGGTAGTCTCACAATAGGCGGTATAACCGATACACCACCACTTGAATATAGTATTGATGGCGGAGGGAATTATTCCTCCATGAATGTTTTTGACAATCTTGCTCCCGGGAATTATTTAGTATTTATCAGAGACGGGCAAAACTGTACGGCAGGTCCTGTAAGTATTGACATCACAGAACCAGATCCGCTCAACACTACGGAATTAGTGATTGGTACTACACTCGTAGGTGGAGACGATGGGCAGATACAACTCTGTATAGAAGGCGGTACACCGCCTCATACCGTAACATGGTCAGAACCTAACGTAGGAAATGTAGGACCTTCTACAGACCCTAATTGCGATGGAGAAGCCCTTGCAATTACACAACTTCCGGCAGGTGAATATGATGTTACGATAACAGATGCCAATGGGTGTGTAGAAATATTGGATGATATCATTGAACTTCCCGACCCTGCGTGTACTTCTGTTACGGAGGTACTTGCTATGGATAATTCCTGTGGTATCAGTCCGACAAATCCTTCTTTCGATGGTACTATTGAAGTGACTATCGTGGGAGATGCACCCGCACCTTACATCATAGACATAGGCTGTGGAACTGACCCTATCACAACCGAAGAAATGACATTTACATTTACAGGTTTAGAACCTTGTAATTATGTGATACAAGTCACCTCTGCGGATAATTGCACGATTGGATTCACCGGAAATCCGGTGACGATAGATGCCCCCGAAATATTGAGTGCGCCATTTACGATTACAGAAACATCTACCATAAGTGGTAATGATGGAGAAATATGTCTGGAGCCTATGGGCGGTACGCCACCTTATACGGTGACGATTTGCGGTCAAACAGCTACACAAGGTGGTGCATGTAATGGATACTTCTTAGGTGGATTGATGACAGGTGATACCTGTAATGTATTGGTACAAGATGCCAATCTGTGTGAATCTACCGGTGTATTATTCATTTCAGGACCCGATTGTTCTTCTTTTTCTGCCGAATTGGATGGCATGAATGGTGTCATGGGCAGTTGCGCTGAATCGAATACAGGTGCAATTAATCTGAACGTGATGGGCGGTCTCGAACCTTATACATATGTATGGAATAATGGTGCAGATACCGAAGACCTCACAAATTTGCCCGGAGGAATATACACGGTTACGGTAAGCGATTCGCAGGAATGTGATGTTATCATTGATAGTATCGAAGTCATCACCTACGACCCCGTAGATGTAGAACTTGGAGTGACTGTAGATGGTATGTTTACGACAATGGGACCTTTCCAAATCGTAGATGATTCTATCGAATTAGGAATTGACATCAACTTTGATATAGCGTCTGTCATGTGGTCTCCACCGGATGGTTTGAGCGACCCGACTTCACCGAATCCAAGCGCATTGCCTTCTGAAACAACGACATATACCGTAGAAATCACGACAGTAGAAGGCTGTATGGCTACGGCAGAAATTACGATAGAAGCAGATGTTAGTATCGTTGTTCCGAGTGGTTTTACACCCAATGGTGATGGCAATAACGACACCTTCTATCCTGTCATTGATGGTAATGTAGAAGTACTCGGATTTACGGTGTGGAACAGATGGGGAGAAAAAATCTATGACAATCCTGCACCTCCGGGTTGGGATGGTTTTTATAAATCAGTAAAACAACCTTTGAGTACTTTCGTATATATATTGGAGTACAAATTGCCGGGCAAAGACCCCGAAGTACTCAAAGGAGATGTTGTATTAATAAGATAATTTTCAGTCGATAGTCGATAGTCGATAGACGATAGGCAGCCGTAAATTCACGTTTGCCTATGGACTATGGACTGCGGACTATCGACTACAATTTAATAAAGAAGAATGATAAAACCAATACTTCGTACCATTCTCATCCTGTTGGTTTGTTCGTTGGCGGCGTCCACGATGAATGCACAGGACATACATTATTCGCAATTTTATCAATCGCCAATGTCGCTCAATCCGGCATTGACGGGGCATATGCCCGCGAAGTTTCGTGTCAATGGTATGTATCGCGATCAGTGGCCCCAAGTTCCCGTAGGTGGTACTACTTATCGCACCTATATGGTAGGCTTCGATGCGAATTTATTGCGTACCAAAGACCAATATAATTCACTCGGATTGGGTATTCACATCATGAATGATGAAAGTGGTGCAGGCAAACTCAATGCCACTGACATCATGGTTTCTGCCGCTTATCACCTTGATTTGCAAAAAAATATGAAATACTATATTTCAGCAGGTTTGCAAGCAGGGGTGATGAATAAACGATTGGACGTAGCAGAAATTCTCTTTGGTAGTCAGATAGATGCCAATGGTGAACCTACACTTCCGAGTAATGAAATTTTCGATAATGAGAGTATTTTTATGCCGGATTTTCGCTTTGGTCTGACCTTTGCGGCTTTTCCGTCATACAAAACACGCTATAAAATTGGTGTGGGGCTGTTCCACCTTTTACAGCCTTCAGAGACTTTCGTTGGCATCCAAAACAAATTACCACTTCGTATAGCTGCTCATGCTGATGCACGATTTGGATTTGGTAGCAACGCACGTTTTGGCATTGAACCAAGAGCCTTTTTTCAGACACAAGCCAAAGCTATGGAACTCGTTCCCGGTTTACTATTTGATATTGGGATAATGGAGAAAGCATCGCTCTATCTTGGCGGCGAAATTCGTCTTGATGGCAGTGTAGATGGCGGTATTGGTGCTGATGCAGGTATTGCAGTCATAGGACTGAGAATATCGGATTGGGATGTAGGAGTGAGTTACGATTTCAATATTTCGCCATTGGATAATGCGACCAATGGACAAGGTGGTCTTGAACTTTCATTATTAAAAATATTCAGACGAGCATATTCAGTTGAGCCAATTCTTCCGGCTATTCGCTATAATTAATTTATTAATGAGGAATATTCAATGAGTGAATTTTGAATGAGTGAATGAGTGAATAATTTTCGATGTAGTAATTTTTTGGTTTATATAATAAAAAATTAAATTATTTAAATAAACAAAAATCACTATACAGTTTTGATTTATAATTTTAAATAAATAAAAATCATCCGAAAATAATTCACTCATTCAAAATTCACTCATTCACTCATTGGAATATTCACTCATTCACTCATTGTCAAATAAAAAAAAATGAATCGATTTATTCATAAAATTACATATATATTACTGATAATTTGTAGTGTAGGAATGCTTCAGGCGCAAGTGGGATATGACCAATATACCTGGGAGGAAGATTTGGAACGTGCTATGGCTTTGCTTGAAGAATCAAGTTATTATAATGCCACCGAATACATTCAGAAAGTCATTGATGCTCGTCCTGACGAACTACAATACGTTCAGTTATTAGCCGATACCTATAATAAGGCGCGTGATTACAACATGGCAGCACAGTATTATGGTATGCTGCTTGACTCAGCGGGAATGGATACCATTTTGGCTGCTCCTACAATGCGTTATGAGTATGCTCAAATGCTCAAACGAGACGGACGTTGCCGCGAGGCAATTGATGAATTTAATGAGTTTATGGATGCCTTTGAAGGGACACAAGAGGAAAAAGACGCCTACGATGCAAGAGTGAAAAATGAAATAGAAGGTTGCGAATTAGCATTGCAAGGACCGACCGATACGGATTATCCTGTTTTGGGCGATATAAAGGTACTCGAAGCGGGCATAGGTAGTGGTTACACCGAATTTGCACCTTATCCGGCGTATAATGATTACCTCATCTTTTCTTCGTTGGAAGCTGACGAATACATTTACACGAATATAGACAAAACAAAATCCAAAATTTATACTGCCAAAAAAGTGGACGACGCATGGGTGCAGCAAGATGAACTCGAAGGCCCGTTTAATAAAGTCGGCGAACACACCGGACATGGTACGTACTCTTCCGATGGCAATAGTTTCTATTTTACGCGCTGTCCTTCTTTGGATAATAATCAGGTAAAATGCCAAATCTATTATAGCCAAAAAGAATTGGGAGAATGGACCGAGCCTCAAATGCTTGGTCTTGAAGTCAATACAGACGGCGGAGAGAGTACCACGCCATTAATGGTGAATTTTGACGGAGAAGAAAGACTTTACTTTACTTCTGACAGAGATGGTACAGTAGGTGGAACAGATATTTGGTATGCCACGATGATTAGCGACAGTACGTTCACTCAAGCGGTCAATCTTGGCAGAAATATCAATACCGCTGGCAACGAAACTACACCTTACGTAGCATTGGATAGAAATGAATCTTACTTGTATTTCAGTTCTGATTATCATCCCGGATTTGGTGGTTACGATGTATTTCGTGCGGCAATTAATGGCAGTAGTTTAGGCAATCCTGTCAATTTGGGTACAAAAATCAATACCGGTGCAGACGATATGTACTTCATCATGAATGAAGACCAAGATGAAGGTTTCATAGTATCTAATAGGGGAGGAGCTACGCACGTAGATAACGCGACTTGCTGCGACAATATTTATCGCTTCGCGCCTGTACCGCCTACGCCACCTGCGGTGACGATTAAAGGTACAATTTGTGATGCAGATGATTATAAAAAGCCACCGCTTGAAGGCGTCGAAATTCGCTTATACGATGTGACGACAGGTGAAGATATTTTGGTCAAAAAAGCCGTTTCAAATCCTGAATATAAATTTGAAGGCTTAGAAGTCGAGAAAGATTACGTTTTGATTATCGACCAGGAAGGATATATTCCAATTGAGCAGCCTGTAAGTACAAGAGGTATCGAAGATGATAAAGTTATCACGAAAGACATCTGCGTATCCAAGACCGGTATGGTGGTCAACGGTACAGTCTATTCGGATGATGGTACAGATGTAGAAATTCTTCCGGGAGCTACCGTTACACTCTACGAAGTGATGGAAGATGGGACATTGCGCGAGATTGAATCCGTCATTTCAGATGAAAATGGCAATTATTCTTTCTTCCTTCCCGAAGGAAAGGACTATCGCATCGTAGCACGTAAAGATTGTTACCTGAATACAAGTACGGAAGATTTTACGACTAAAGGACTTGATACACAAACGACTATCAATCGCGACATTTACATGAAACTGGATGCGCCGATTACCTATCGTTTGGACAATATCTATTACGATTTTGATAAAGCAAATCTGCGTCCTGAATCGGAAGTAGCATTGGACAAATTGCTCCGCTTGCTTTACGATAATCCGCAGTTGGAAATCGAACTTTCCTCACATACGGATAGTCGCGGTGGCAATCGCTACAATCAGAAACTCTCTGAACGCAGAGCCAAAAGTGTCGTCGATTATCTCATAGGCAGAGGCATCACGCCGCAGCGTATGAAGCCTGTTGGTTATGGTGAGTTAGTACCAATCGCACCTAACGAAAATCCTGACGGTTCGGATAATCCCGAAGGTCGTCAGTTGAATCGTCGTACAGAATTTAAGATTATCAGTAAATCGCCTTGTTATCCGGGTGGTTATTCGCCGAAATCTAAATAACACAGATTGATTTCTGATTAAAAAATAAAAGCCTCCGACTCTGTCGGAGGCTTTTATTTTTGTGCATACCTCAAAAAACACGGTAATTTTTACTTGTTACTGAGAAGATAAATTATGTTGAACACTCAAAAGAGTGTCCAACATGGAAAACTAAAAACCCTGCTTTATTTTACAAATATCATTTGTTTAGGCACTTAAAAATTTTTTGAAACCAACATGTTGTCGATAAATTTACGATGTTGGTTATCCCTCCGAAGGAGGCTTAAATTTGTCCCGTATAGCTATCGGGAGAGTTTGAACTTGTTCTTAAACTTAAACTTTACTTAGTATTTATCAATTCATTGCCGATATTCAATGCAAGACCTTGTTATTTAACAATCAGCATCTTTTGTGTACCGGAATACTCTTTCGTTTGAATGGTATAATAATACATTCCCGAAGCGTAAGCATTGGCATCAAAATGAATGGTATTTATACCTGATTGTCTTGATTCATTATTTAATAATATTTGTAATTGTTTACCCGTAACATCTGAAATATACAGCGATACAGGACTGTCATTTGTAAGTGTAAATTCTATGGTTGTTTGTCTTACGAAAGGGTTGGGATAATTGCGTAATTGTAAACTATTATAATCTGTTGTCACTTCTTTATTGCTGAAAGCGGGCAATTCATCCAAGGTGATATATAATCCGTGATTGTATGTATAATCAACCCAAAAAGAAGGATTGCAAGGGCTGGTATCGCAACTGGCACGACTACCATCAAGCGGTGTCCACCATGCGAGTACATAGACCCACGGAACATCAAAATTAGTCTGACCGCTTTGGATTTTATCTGGATTGGGAAGTGCATCACATTCGCTAAGTGCCTTTGGTTTGTTGGGCGAAATCTCTTGCAAGATGTCGTAAAAATCTTTGTAAGACAGGTCAATTCCGCCGTTCCATGTTTCGTCACGTATTCCGGTATTCTGATAATCAATGGTGTATATATCTGCTGCTAATATATCGGCTTTATCATCGCCGGGATAAAATTGACCGGAGACTTGCGAGGTTTTAGCGACTTCGCTGTTGTTCCAAACCCAAATCAAATTATTGAGATTGTGATGATAAGTGAGTCGGTCAAAAATGATATTCCATAGCGCGACGGTCTTGCTTGGGTCATTTTTATTGGTCCACCAAAACCAACCTCCGTCAATTTCATGTAGCGGTCTGAACAGAATAGGGATGCGTTTTCCGCTATTATACTTGATTAGTTTCAATACATCATTAGCATGTCGGTCAATATCGGCAATGATGGTATTATATTCGAATGTACCGGGTGTCACCAAGTTGTTCCACTGTGCATCGGTGAGTGCGCCGCCTGTGCTTACCCAAGCATTTAGCCCACTAAATGAAGTGGCAAAAGGGTTGCCCCAATGCCAGTTGATTTGCACGATTCCGCCATCATTGGCGTGACTGATGGCTGCATCAATGATTTCATTTTGTTGCACTCTTTCACAAACATCGCTATCGTAAGGATGCCAGCACCACAAGTCAAAACCGAGTATAGCTGCGCGTCTGCCTGAATGGGTAAAAATATCCTCTTGTCCGTCTGCCTGCGACCAAACTCCTGAAAGTATTTCTTGTGGCGTAACGCTCTTTAAATACTCCCATAATTCGACGGTTTCGGGCGTAGGATTGGGGGTGACCAAATCAATATCGGGCGTTGTAGTACCGCCGCCGACTTCAATGTAGTCAATATTCGTCCAACCCCAACTTTTAGATATTTCAATGGTGTTATTACCTGCATTGAGGGTTACATTGCCGTAATTTAAATCCGTCCAAGAGGTACTTCCCGGAAAATGGGTGTATTGATTGCTCCCGTTAACGGATACATTTTGATATTTTTCCCCATTTCCGATATTTTTATAACGAATCACCAAAGGATAATCTCCGGCAGAAGCAACGTTTACAGTAAAGATAATTTTGTCGAAAGGATTGTCAAAACTGCTTGCAGTGGTATGTCCTGTTCCCGAAAAACCTGCTACCGAGTTACCTGTTGATACGCCTACCAAATTGGCATTTTCGGCTTCGTATTTTTGTAATTCAGAACCGCCACCGTCGTCGCCACTGCCCACATCAATATAGTCAATATTTGTCCAGCCCCAACTTTTAGATATTTCGATGGTGTTATTACCTGCATTGAGGGCAACATCGCCGTAATTTAAATCCGTCCAAGAGGCACTTCCCGGAAAACGAGTGTACTCATTATTCCCGCCATTGATGGATATATTTTGATATTTCTCGCCGTTTGAGCTGTTTTTATAACGGATGACTAAAGGATAATTTCCGGCAGAAGCAACGTTTACAGTAAAGATGATTTTGTCGGAAGGACTGTCAAAACTATTGGCGGTCGTATGCCCTGTTCCCGAAAAACCCGCTACCGAATTGCCCGCAGATACGCCTACCAAATTGGCACTTTCTGCTTCATACCTTTGAAGTTCTCCACTTGTACCGCCATCATCCACATCAATGTAATCAATATTTGTCCAACCCCAGCTTTTAGATATTTCGATGGTGTTATTACCTGCATTGAGGGCAACATCGCCGTAATTTAAATCCGTCCAAGAGGCACTTCCCGGAAAACGAGTGTACTCATTATTCCCGCCATTGATGGAAATATATTGATACTTCTCGCCGTTTGAGCTGTTTTTATAGCGAATGACTAAAGGGTAATTTCCGGCAGAAGCAACATTGACAGTAAAGATGATTTTGTCGGAAGGACTGTCAAAACTATTGGCAGTCGTATGCCCTGTTCCCGAAAAACCAGCTTCCGAATTGCCTACAGATACGCCTATTAAGTTGGCATTTTCGGCTTCATATTTTGTTGCATAAACCGAATGAGATTGTAAAAACAAGCCCATTATACAAGCTATCAGAAGAGCTATATTAGTGTTGTATTTGGGAGAATACGAAAGAAATGATGGTTTAAATGTGTTCATAATCAATGTTTTAAATTTATTTGAATAGATGCAAAAATTGACATTTAAGTACATGGATACAATTATCTTTAATTTATAACGGCTTCTTTTTCCCTTGTTTTCCCTCAAAAAAGGCTACCCATTTAACTTTGCCCAAAGCGAATACTCGTCAGACGAATCCCTTTATTCAATGCGAATATTTTATGAGACAAATCACTACATTTCACAAAAACCTTCGTCAGACGAGTACGCCCGGCAACTTGAGTTCGGCAAAGTTAGACGGATAGCCAACTTGACTCGTCTGACATTTTAATGCCAGACGAGTTGAGTTCTCAAAAAATAAAAGAAGCCGGACGAGTGCCTATCAAATAATCATTCCTTTATTACCTTAAAAGATAACAATTCTATGTCCTGAAATATATTGCCCAATCTGAAATTTCTTGCTCTCGCACGAATGATGATACACAAATCCATAGAAAAAAAGAAAAGCAAGAGGCTTGGCAGAAATTATACGATTACCTCACCGCACTCCTTGATAAGCAAGAACGCAGCACCCACTCCGCAGGTATGGAAGAACTCCACCTTTGGTGCGCGAGTAAATTGCAAGGGCTGACGATAGCAGAATTGATGACAAAGGAAACAGAGTAAACAATCATTTTATTTAAAATCATTCTAAAAAGGCTCATTTGTCACGAAAACGCTAGACACTCATTCGCATAATAGTGTTAAAACATTTAAATTTGGGAAAAATTAAATAGTCGATAGTCGATAGTCAATAGCTCATAGTAAGCATTTCACATTCAACTATGAACTATCAACTAAGGACTATCAACTAAAATAATTGTAAAATTATTTTTTTTATGTGGCTAATCAATCTACTTACTTCCTCAATAGGAAAGAAAGTTATCATGAGTCTGACGGGCTTGTTTTTGTGTAGTTTTCTTATCATACACTTGCTTGGTAATTTACAATTACTCTCTGCCGATGGCACAGCGTTCAATGAGTACGCTAAATTTATGACCAGCTTTGCGCCCATCAAAATTATATCTTACGGGCTGTACGCTATGATACTGCTACACGCCGTATTGGGTATCGCACTATGGAATCAAAACCGCCAAGCAAAAGGCAGCAAATACAAAGTTCGCACCACCAAGAACACCACTTTGGCAGGCAGAAATATGGCATTGCTCGGTTCTATCATGTTTGTTTTCATCGTGTGGCATATGAGTAGTTTTTGGGCAGCGATGAAATTCCGACTCGACCCCGATGCTGTCACCGGAGTGGTGGATTTATACAGCGAAGTATCGGGTGCGTTTTCGGAATTGTGGGTGGTCGTCTTATATGTTATTTCTATGGTTGTCATAGGTTTACACCTACATCATGGCTTCCAAAGTGCTTTTCAAACATTAGGCTTGAATCACAAAAAATATACCCCACTCATCAAAGGATTCGGAACAGGATTTTCCATCCTCATCACCATTGGGTTTTCTATCATTCCTATATGGATGTAC
>CALHBW010000485.1 GCA_937930625.1 uncultured Saprospiraceae bacterium
AATTACAAGGTTAAAAAGTGATTATCCGTAATTAAAATATGATGCTTCGTTCATAAATACCTTTTTCCGAACAAAAAACATGACCGTATTTTCAAAAATAAGACAACTTTAATCTTGTTTTTTTGTAAAATATTTTTGGAACATCTTTTGAACCCTCAAAGGAGGTGACTGGATTTTTTCATTCACTCATTCGCTCATTTAAAATTCACTCATTGTATATGCGTACTATTCTCATACTAATTATTGGTCTTTGCGTTCTTGCTAATTTGTCGGCACAAGATTATCACACCCGCAAAACCGCCCCTGCCAAAGCCCTCAAACACTACAAAAAAGCCCAGCAATACACCTATGACAAAGACTATACAAAGGCAGTAAAATTCTTTGAAAAAGCCATCAAAGTGACGCCCAATTTTATTGATGCCCACTTGCTGCTTGCCGACTCATACGCCGTCTTAGGCAATCGCGACAAAGCCGCAGCAGGCTTTGAGAAAGTAGTGCGCTTCGACCCTGATTACAGACCTAAAATCTACTACGCATGGGGTGTTTTAGAACGCCAACACAAAAATTACGCTGCTGCTGCCGACAAATTCGAGCGATTTCTCACCTATCCGCAAAAGTCCGACGAACTCAAACAGAAGGTCGAAACCCTCACTAAAGATTGTCGTTTTGCTGCCGTAGCTACGAAGAATCCTGTGCCATTTGACCCTATCAATATGGGAGCAAATATCAACTCCGACCTCATGGAATACTCGCCTTCCATCACCGTTGATGGGCAAACCATCATCTACACGGTGCGTATGCGCGGACAAGAAGATTTTTATGTAGCAGAAAAAGAAAATGGCGAATGGAAAGCCCGAAAAGAACTTGGCGAACCCATCAACACGATGGACAATGAAGGCGCACAAAGCCTCTCTGCTGATGGAAGATTTCTCGTTTATACAGCCTGCAATCGCGAGGGCGATTTTGGTTCTTGTGATTTGTATTTTTCGGAATTAAGTGATGGTAATTGGACAGCACCAACGAATATTGGTGCGCCTATCAACGGCAGCGATTGGGAGTCGCAACCTTCCATTTCGGCTAATGCGGATGAATTATATTTCACGAGTAGTCGCAGTGGTGGCAAAGGAAAAAAGGACATCTGGACGAGCCGCCGAAATGCAGACGACACTTGGTCTGAACCCGAAAATCTCGGTGAAAACATCAATACGCCCGGCACAGACATTTCCCCTTTCATTCACCCTGACGGACGCACTTTGTATTTCATATCAGACGGACATCCGGGCATGGGCAAATCAGATATTTACCTCTCTCGCCGACAAGCGGACGGGACTTGGGGCAAAGCTGAAAACTTAGGTTATCCGATTAATACCGAAGAAAAAGAATTCAGCCTTATCGTCAGCACGGATGGCAAAACGGCTTATTTTGCATCCGATAGAGAGAATGGTTTAGGCAAGACGGATTTGTATCAATTTGACCTTCATGCAGATGCGCGTCCTACGCCCGTTACGTATGCCAAAGCCACCGTTTTTGATGCAGAAACCAAGCAGCCCATTCGCGCCAATGTACAACTCATTGACCTTATCACAAGCAATGTTCACACTGAATCTAATACCGATGAAAAAGGCGAATTTCTCGTCGTACTACCAAGCGGTACAGACTTCGCCTTGAATGTCAATAAACAAGGCTATCTCTTTCATTCTGAGAACTTTGCATTAAAAGAAAAAAACACATTGGACGAGCCGTATTTATTGAAAATTTATCTGCAACGTATTCCCGAAACACCTGTTGTTACCACTACAAAACCCACAAATCCAAGCACCGTTTTACCTCCCAAATCAAAACCTGTCATCCTGCGAAATGTATTCTTCGAAACAGGTTCGGCAGAACTAAAAATCACTTCGGAATCTGAACTCAACCGCCTCAAAGATTTACTCGCAGAACATCCAAATATCCACATCCAAATCAATGGTCACACCGACAATGTAGGTTCAGATTCTGATAATCTTACGCTCTCCGAAAATCGCGCAAAAGCCGTTTTTAGTTATCTTGTAAAAACAGGAATTTCCCAAACACGCCTCAGCACACGCGGCTATGGCGAAACCCAAGCCATCGACACCAACGACACGCCCGAAGGCAGAGCAAATAATCGCAGGACAGAGTTTGTGATTGTGAAATGATGCCATGTAGCGCGATACTTCCAGTTCGCGTCCGTAGAACGGTGCTTCCAGCCCGTTCCACGTTAGTTTTGCCTGACAT
Source organism: uncultured Saprospiraceae bacterium (assembly GCA_937930625.1). GTDB lineage: Bacteria > Bacteroidota > Bacteroidia > Chitinophagales > Saprospiraceae > JAHDEO01. Next base: position 2,257 of record CALHBW010000485.1, read on the forward strand.
ACAAGAACGAGTTGAAAGCGTCATTCTACCATATACGGATTGGAAGTATCGTGCTACGCATTTGCAAAAACCATAAATATTCTTTATTTTTGTTCAATAATAATTGATGTTTACTAAAAATGAACAAAATTAAAAAAGCAGATATTCTGGATAAAGCCAAGTTGACTTTGGAAAATGTATTCAAAGATGAGCTGACTTTATTGGATAAAAATTGGACATCAAACGGCGATAAAGGCATTGACGGTCACTTGCTGTTTAATGGTGTAGAATTTCCATTTATTGTCTTTACACAAGCTACGGCGGGTAAGGTCGTGAAGTCTGTAAAAAAATTGCCCAAAGAAAAAAATATCCTCTTTATTCTGGATTATGCCAAGCCCGAAATGATTCATTTTTTTAGAGAAAATAACCTCTTCTTTGTCGATACCGCAGGGAATTGTCTCATCAATTTACCGAATTTCAAAATATTCATTCAAGGGGAGAAAGACAGATACGGCAAATTGCCCGATACTAAAATTGCTTTTCAAAAAACAGGCTTAAAGTTAATTTATCAACTACTGATAGAACCTGAATTAGTGAGTGAAAATTATCGTACAATCGCCTCTAAAACAGGGGTTTCGCTTGCATCTGTTAATAACGTTTTTGAGGAATTAAAGGAAGATAGCTTTATTGTCGGAACTAATAAAAAAAGAAGATTACACCATGTTGAGCGTTTGATTATTAAGTGGGGAGTTGGTTATGGAGAAGTGTTGCGCCCTAAGATTCATCGTGGTTATTTTCGTGCTTTAAATCCTGACTGGGAAACACTTATTATTTCGGATACAGAAAATGATATATATATTGGTGGACAATTTGGAGCGCGTTATTTAGATAACGGATTATCAGGACCGGACTCCGTATTATTTTCCAATATTCGTTTTAGTAAAATGGTCGAAAAATATAAAATAGTTCCAACCAGTCAACCGCAAAATCATCGGAAAGAACTTATAGAAGTCTTAGAAATCTTTTGGAATAATGAACATCCAAACGAGCGCAAATCAAATAAAAAAATAAAAAACATAGTTGACCCTATACTCATTTATGCTGATTTGGCGATGTCAAATCAATTTAGAAGCATAGATACTGCTAATAATATACTTGAACATGAAATTCGAGATAAATTCATCGGATATAAACTTCAATGGTAGGGCTTTTATTCCCTTCTTTGAAAATATTCGAACTCATCGAAGCACTCGCAAAAGGCTTTCAAGAATTTCAAATCACATAAATTCAATCAAAAATCAAAAATCCCCAAATCAAAAATCCACCAACCTCTGCCGTTCCCGATTCACCGTCAACTTAGTCACATCAGGACGCGAATAATGCCCAACCGGGTCAAAATTCTGCCGTTCTTCCAAGACGCGATTAAAATCTATTTCACTGATAATCAACTCTTCACGCCCGACCACAGGCTCTACCACCCACGACCCATTCGGCGCAGCGATACACGAACCGCCATCCGAGAGCATAGGCGGTGCATGTTCCAAAATCAAATCCAAATGCGGTGTATTTTTCGGAAAATCTTCCACACGCATCAGCCCCGATACCGACACCGAAAATGACCGCCCTTCCTTAGCGATGTGGCGTGTGAGGTCTTCCGTATTTCGTAAAGCACCGGGCCACACCGCGATATGCAGATTCTCGCCCATACCGTACAAAGCCGCCCGCGACAGCGGCATCCAATTTTCCCAACAATTCAAACCGCCCACCGTAAATGCCTTCAAACGATGCACCCTCAACCCATGCCCATCTCCCGGCGACCAAGTGAGTCGCTCCTCATAAGTCGGTTGCAATTTGCGATGTACGGATTGTATAATTCCCTGATTATCAATATAAATCAGCGAACAATACAAACTATGTCCGCCTCTATCCGCAGCCCGTTCGATAGTGCCGAGATAGATGGCAAGGTGATGTTCTCGCGCCTTTGCACAAATCGCATCCAAATCCCCCGCTTCCGGCTGAATAGCATTGCGGATGTAGTGCGCGTGTATTTCCTTTTGAATTTGCGAGTTAAATTCTGCACCACCCGTCAGCGACAACCAAAAGGGATAACCGGGCAATAATGCCTCGCCAAATACGACCAACTCTGCCCCTGCACGTCCGGCTTGGTC
>CALHBW010000486.1 GCA_937930625.1 uncultured Saprospiraceae bacterium
TAGATTTTCAGGTAGCCATCAGGAATATCAATGCGTGTATCAGATTCGCAGAGCAGGATTTTTTTACAAGGAATTTTTTGGATTAAATCATACAATACCGGACGGCGAAATTTGGGAATAACAAATGTAAAATCTTCTGAATCAAGTTGTTCGAGTGTCCATTGGCAGAAATGGTCTTTATGTTCGTGACTGATATAGATGTATTTTTCTTTGCCTTGCGTCTGCAATTTTTCCCGTACCAATTCTAATAAATGATGATTGCAAGGAAACTGAAACCACGCCGCATCAAATGCTCCATAAGGCGACAACCAGGCATCCATAATGATGATTGCCCGTGCCGTTTCGACCAAAAAACCCGCATGTCCGAGATAGGTGATTTTCATGGGGTAAAGTTAGGGAAAAGACAGGTATTATCACACCTCATCCATCTTCTCCAGCAGCCAGCGTTTATCATTTATATTTTTGAAGTTCTCTAATTTTGTAGCAAGTCGTTCTGCCTTTGTTTTACCAATGCAGTGTTTGACTTTATAAAGCCCTTTGGCGGTGTATAGGAAGTTAGACCAAGCCTTTTTATCTTGTGGGGAAAGTCCTTTATGACTTCTTACAGTTTGTTTTATCGTATCAAATCGCTGCATGGTGTATTCGCTGTATTCTTCATCCAACTCATAATGTGCTTTTAGTTCGATGATTCGGCAGTTGATGTCATACGCAGTGCTAACCCTATGTACCCTGATACAATGATGAAGTGTTTGTCGGTAATTACGTTGGTGAAACTCAATCACAGCACGATTAAAATGATAGACCTGTTGGCGGATAGAAGCCCGCACGAATGGTTTATATTTATTGAGAACGTACAAGGTCCATTCAAATTCTTTGACATAACAGCCTGCACTAATAATGTTTTTGAATAATGTAATCGGCATAAAATTATCCAGCATGAGTAAGCCTTCCCTTTCCATGATTTTGTGCGTCTCAAACCGTTTAGCATTATAGGCTTCCTGTCCTTCCTTGATGCGACGGGCGCAAAATGAAGTAGCTGATTTGTAAAAATCAACCAAGTCATTTCTTGGAATAACTGCCTTGTGGTCTTGAAGCAATTTAAGCAGATTGTCGTATGCTTCATGGCTATTATGTTGTATCATATCAATGGCGCATTGATAGATTTGTATAAGTGGATTTTCCACATATTGGGGCAACTGCGTTAGCTGCGAGATAAGCTCAAATCGTTCAAAATCATAGACTATTTTAGCGGAAGTACGCATCATAGAAAGTGCCGTCAGATGCCAATTAAGCTGTTGAATGAGATAATAGGTATCAAAACTAAGTATCAACTCGGACAAATTATTTTGCTTCCCAATCCTGCCATTTTGATACAAAAAATTGAGCGTGGTCATTTCTGCATGTGCTTCTTCAAAATAGTACCGGCTACCTTGTATGCTTGTCTCATTTAATGTTTTTCGTTGCTTTTTGATGCTTTTTTCCAGCGTATCAAACGCTTGTTTTTCCAATAATTTTCGATGTAATAAGATGTATTCAAATGCTTTATCTTCCTTCAAAGCCTCTACTGCTATAAAGTGTTTGAGTGCCGTATTGAGCAAACTGATTTTGGCAGAAAGGTAGTTTTTTTGCTGATTATTCAGTTGTGTGATATGACTTTCTTTCGGAAGTATATGTTTGTATAGTTGCAATTTCAATTCATCATTTAATTGAAAGTCATCACCTGATTTTTTAATATGTTTTTTTGCAAAAAAATATAATTCAACGACTATTTTATCGGTATTAAAATATTTACTTTGAATAAAATATTCAAATTTTTTCATTTCGTCTCTCGAAAAACTGAATAATAATTTCATTAAAATTGATATTAAAATACATTTATAATTTTATTTATATATAGGTATTAAAATATTGATTATTAAATTTTTATAAAATTAAAATTATGTAATTTGTTTGTTTTTATAATTATTTAACACTCAAAATTTCATTAAGTTTTGCCATTTTACAACATGAAAATAACAAAAAACTTGAATACATTTGAATTATCAATTGAAAATATTCCCTAATTTATTTCAAAATTAAGCACAATGAAATTACAAACGTCCTTACTTCTACTCTTGATTTCATACCAAATGTTGGCGCAAAGCCTCTCGGTATATCCCGGCGACTTCAATATGGACGGTCGCGTGAGTATACATGATGTTCTTTACTGGGGTCAGGCATACGATGAAACCGGATTGCTACGCCCCAATGCCACTTTAGAGTGGCTGCCACAAGATGCTACTGACTGGGGAGACAGCATCCGCAAGGTGGATTTTAAATACATAGACAGCAACGGGGATGGGATGATAGATACATTGGATTTGGAGGCTGTTTTGCTGAATTACGACAGCATACATACAGAAGTAATTAAAGATACATTGGATGAGTTCACTGGTTTTTTGGTCACTAGCGAATACACCCTCGTCAGTAGTACGATAATGGAACGTCGATATAGCATTGATATAAAGGCAACCGCGTCAACACCCACTGGAGGCTTGGCATTAACTTTTGATTACAGTAGTTTTGAAGCCCCGATAGCAGTAAGGGTAGATACCACCGACTCATGGCTGGAGCCTGATATATTGTTTGTGGTAGATGACACGATTAATAAACAATTACATATTGTCGTCACCCGTACTGACCAAATGGATAGATCGGATACAGGAGATGGTGAAGTTTTATTTAATATATTTATCTGTGAGGATGTTGCCAGTCTTACAAATTATAATGTGGATGTAGTTAATTTTTTAGATGTAGAAAGAATGAACAGCAATGAGGGCAGATACTTTGTAGATTCTATTGGATACGACCCTGTAGCCCCTCTTGATTCGGTAAGCCCACTATGTCGTAGGTTATACGATGCCGAGCAATGCCAATATCGTAATGGTACACAAGATGGGGATAGTTTTGATGAGTACACTGATGGTTTTAGAGGCGATTTTAGTGACGAAGTATTCGTTTCTATTGGTATGGCTTGTAGGGAGTTGTGGGATAGTGATACCTTATTAAATTTTGATACCCTTCAATTTTATATCAAGGTGAATGAGGCAGGCTTGGGCAGCCCCTTGTATTTTGATATTGATAACATACAACAGGTAAATATTGGTGATTTTACCGAAGGCAATACCATTACTACTGATTATAAATTGGTGAGTATTCCCATTGACATGATAGGTGGCGAACAGTTGGACGCTATCGAATGGCTCAATTTTAGGACAGATGCACCACTTGAAGGCTTTTATGTTGATGTAGATTTGATGACTGCCCGTAATAACCCGTCTGATACACTAATTATCTGGAATGGAGGTCGGTGTGGCTATGGTTTGCGTGGCAGACTCAATGAGGAACATGCACGTAGTGGAAAATATTGTTATGAAGCAATACCCGACGGCTATGGCGTTCCTTCAATTGGTTTATCATGCGAAAAAGAAGGCTTGGCTTGGAGACAAGATTTGCGAGCATCAGATAGCTTAGTGTTTTACACAAAAATTGATATACTTGACAGAAAATTCGGCGTATCTTTTAATGATAAATATTGCACTTCGACAAGTGATACTGCGAATGTATTGGATTACATTGAAGGCGGAGTCTTGGATATGGAGTATAAAAGAGTGAGCATACCGATAAGCGTATTTCAAACTCCGGTGTGCTTGTTGAGTGCTATTGAGATAATTAATTTCCCTACGGATACCAATGATTTTCGATTTTTTATTGATGACATACATGTTGTCAGTTATAATCAAATATCACCGGATATAGATTCACTTAAATTATGTGAGGCAGTAAGCACTACAAGTATCCCTGCTGAAATTATTGAAGAACCCTTTTTCAGCATTTACCCAAATCCACTGACAATAGGACAAGCCATTAATCTAACAACTGAAAAAACAATGAGAGCTGATATTCGGATATCAGATATTACAGGAAAAATATATTATCAATCAAATCAATATCTACAAAAGGGAAATAATCAATTAACTACTTTCACCGATTTGCCGCCGGGAATGTACTTTCTAAACATATTTGATAAACAAACTAATCAATTCGGTACACAAAAGCTACTTATACTGAATCTCTAAATTAAGCACAAGAATGAAGTAAGGACGCAGGTGACAGCCTGACTAACGAAGGGTTGTTGCCTGTCCTTTTTCCTTGCTTTTTTTCTCAAAATAAGTTTGTACTCCACACAAAAAAGAAGGATGCCAATTTGGTCTTCCCTGCCCAAACTATGCCCCTGCATCACTCAAGTTGGCGATAAACTATATCCTATGACCTATTTTTTAATAATTTAAAATCAAACAAAAATGAATACAACATTGCTCTTCGGAATGCCCGGCGGTACAGAATTGGTCATCATCGTGATGGTCATTTTACTACTGTTTGGCGGCAAAAAAATCCCCGAACTCATGCGCGGACTCGGCAAAGGTATCAGCGAATACCAAAAAGCCCGCAAGCAAATAGAAACTGAAATTCAGCAAACCATTAAAATTGATAAACCATGAATAATTGTACCAATAGTACACTCGCGCCTTATGTGGGCGAATGGACGGCATGGCACGTTCTTCATTTCGCAAGGCGCAGCGGATTCAGCCTGACCTACACAGAGTTGCAGGCTGCACTCGC
>CALHBW010000487.1 GCA_937930625.1 uncultured Saprospiraceae bacterium
TTGCCGAACTCAAGTTGCCGGGCGCACTCGTCTGACGAAGGTTTTTGTGAAATGTCGTGATTTGTCTCATAAAATATTCGCACTGAATAAAAGGATTCGTCTGACGAGTATTCGCTTTAGGCAAACTTAAATGGGTAGCCAACCCCCACCCTTTTGTGATGAAAACTAACGCGGCGCGGACTGGAAGCACCGCGCTACGGGTGACGATTTACAAAATCGTTTTACGTTTGCTTTGACATTGCCTACATTTTCAATATCATTGCAGTTCAGAGGCATCTAACCGCTAAAATTGCATGAAAAAAACGCTCATCTCGATATTCACTGCATTTTGCTTTGTGGTAAGTATAAGCTATGCTTATTCGCAAGCGTATCTCTTTGATGTCCAAACCCTAAATCCCGAACAAGGCTTACCACATCACAGCACACAAAACATCATACAAGACCACAACGGTTATATCTGGATAAGCGGACAGGGCAATATCAGCCGCTACGATGGGAGTGAATGGAAGACGTATAATTATTCCAAACTCAATATTTTTCAGGAAAGGATTGCCACGCTTGCCATAGACAAGCAAAATCGCCTGTGGTATGCAGAACCCACCCCCGACGGATATAGTGCGGCTATTGATATAAATACGGATAGCATTGTTTCGCTACAAACACTTTCAAAGGGCTTACTTCATTCGGATTCGGTCATTTATGTGAGTAATTCGAGGAGGAAAGAAGGTCAAATATTAATCGGAACAAAGACGGGAAAAATATATACGTATAAAGATAATTTTGAATTGATTTATGCGCCAAAAATCCCTTTTCTTGATGATATTCGTATCGTTGCAAAAGAAGGGTTTGATGAGGATTATTTTATATCTGTTTATGAAGTTAAAGAAAAGAAAACACATCTTCTCAACGTAAAAAATAAACGCATCAGAAAGCAATATCATGTACCGAATGAGACCTATTACCTGCTCAATGACGTGTTGCCCGAAGGTATTATTGAATTATATACCGATTTCAAAAAATGGCGTACATATTATCAAATTCAAAATGATAGCCTGATTCCCTACCGAATGATTCCCGAAGATGAAGGATATTATAAAATTCTTCATTTGCACGAAGATTATATTTGTTATTATACGGATGCTCAAAAAATTATTGTACGGGATAGCAAAGGCGATTTGATGTTTGAAAAACAGGTGGCTTTGGGCTATCCGCAAATCAGAGCTACTGTTTTTCAGGATAAACAAAATATCCTTTGGCTCACTACAAGTAATGGCGTTTTGAAGGTTTTCCCTCAAAAAAATAATTTTGAAATCATTAATAAAAGTACCAAGTATAAAGGGAATAGTATCAGGGGAATATATCAAGATGATGACTATTTTTGGTGGAGTGGTTACAATGAGAATCTTAGAAAAAACCTACAAACGGGCAAAATAGAGGAGTATGCACCAACTAAAGGAAAACTGGGTGTAGTTATCAATTTCCTAAAGGATGATAAAGGGCGTTTTTGGTTGGGAAATGAACATAAACATTACTTTGAATATTTGTCGGAAAAACATGATTTTGTCCGATATGAAATTCCTGATTTCAGTGCTTTGTTGTTTCAAAATCACATTACAAAAAATCATTGGATAGGTACGAGTAATGGGTGGTACATCGGCGAGTTGGGCAGTAAAATATCTTACGTTCCTTTGCCCAAAGGCTTGAAAAATGTCCATATCAGAAAGTTTTATCAGAATGGCGAAGGCATATGGATAGGTACCGGAAATGGTTTGTTTTTGGTGGATGGACAGACCGAAAAACTCATTAAACATTACACCACCGACGACGGTTTATCTTCCAATAATATCAATTATATCCACCAAGATGCAGAGGGCATTTATTGGATAGGCACAAAAGACGCAGGGCTGATGCGTTGGGATAAAAAAAATAATAAATTCAAGCGTTTTACGGAGGATGATTATTTGGTGGATAATAATATTTATTGCATTTATGAAGATGAATTGAACCGCCTTTGGCTACCGAGCGACGAGGGTTTGATGTGTTTTGATAAAACAACTTATGACATCCGTGTTTTTTTGGAGGAAGATGGTGTGGCGCACAAAGAATTTAATACTTACGCTCATTTTCAGGCAAATGACGGTACATTGATTTTCGGTGGAATTGAGGGCATTACCAAATTTCATCCAAAAAACATTAAAACGAATGATGATTACAAAATCCCGCTCCACATCAATCAAGTCCGCATATTGAATGAAGACGACAACGAATTTAGAGATGAAACCGAGGCCTATTTGAGTACAAAAGAAATCAACTTTAAACCGCAAGACAAAATTCTGGAATTGCAACCGGGCTTATTGGACTATAAAAGCACAGGCAGCAAACAATACGCCTATCGACTCAATGACCAACAATGGACCTACACCAACGGCAATACGATTCCGATAATGAATCCATCATTCGGACAATACACGCTCTCTATCAAAGGCAAAACAGCATCCGGCAAATGGTCGGAAGTTTTGAAAGTTCCATTTTATGCAAAAGCTCCCTTTTATCGTCAGATTTGGTTTTTCGTGACAGCAGGTTTGTTAGCTGCTGTGTTGGTTTTTTTATTTTTTCGCGGGAGAGTCCGGCGATTGGAAAAGGACAGAACACGCCTCGAAGAAGAAGTCAAAAGACGCACCGCACAAATCGAACGCGACAAGGCAACCATAGAAAAACAAGCCGCCGAATTGCGACAATTAGACCAAACCAAATCCCGTTTTTTCTCCAATATTACCCATGAATTTCGCACACCACTCACACTCGTAACCGGTCCGATAGAGAAAATGCTTTCCGAAAATCCACCAAAAAACATGCATCAGCCCCTTCGTGGCGTATTGAAAAATGCCCGTAGTTTGCTGGGACTTATCAATCAATTATTGGACATTTCCAAATTGGAAAGTTCGCAAATGCAGGTCGAAATTTCGCACGGAGATATTGTAGAATATACTCAAAATCTTATTCAACAATTTCAGCCGCTTGCAGATGTCAAGCAAATTAAACTGTCATTTAATACCGAAAAACCGATATGGGAAACCTATTTTGATAAGGGTAAATGGACAAAAATTGTCAGCAATCTCATCTCTAATGCCATCAAATTTACACGCGACAATGGCAATATTTATATTTATTTAAAAAATATTCAAATAAACAAAAAAGACGCTATTCAATTAATTGTAAAAGATGACGGACAAGGTATTTCGCCCGAATATTTACCCAAAATATTTGACCGTTTTTACCGCAGTAGCGACCATTCACACACGATTGGCGGTACGGGAATTGGGCTGGCATTGGTCAAGGAATTAATTGACCTTCAAGATGGAAAAATTTCCGTACAAAGTACGCTCAATCAAGGAAGTACATTCACCGTAATGCTTCCTGTGAATAGCACAGCTACTCCGATTATTGACCGCATTGATGCCAATCAACAATCGCCTATACCAATATTTGATGTACAAGAACAAGACGATATTGCGGGAGAAGCTGCACCTCATAATGATAATAAATTGGAACTCCTTATCATCGAAGATAATGCCGAAATGCGGAGTTTTATTCGTTCCTGTATCGACCAAAACACCTATAATATCACAGAAGCTGCCGATGGCGAAGAAGGTATCCGAAAAGCCCTCGACATTATTCCCGACCTCATTATTTCGGATGTGATGATGCCGAAAATTGACGGATTCGGTGTAGTACAAGCCATTCGAAGTAACCTTCCCACCTCTCATATTCCACTGATTTTGTTGACTGCCAAAGCCTCTCTTGAAAGTCGTATGGAAGGTTTCGGACACGGTGCAGATGCCTTTATGAGCAAGCCCTTTAGTCCCGCCGAATTGACGCTTCGTGTGCGTAAGCTCATTGAAATTCGGATGATGTTGCAGTCGCGTTATCAAAATAATTTCGCGCCCGGCGTCTTACAAGGTTTTCAAAAAGAAGATGAATTTATAAATAAATTAAAAACATATATCACAGAAAATATCACAGAACCTAACTTGACCAGCGAAGTGATAGGCAATCAATTTAGGATGAGTCGTATGCAATTGCACCGCAAACTCAAAGCACTCATTCAATGTACACCCGCCGATTATGTGCGCTCTATCCGTCTCGAAACCGCCTTGCAATTACTCCAACAAAAAGAGTTCAATGTCTCAGAAATTGCCTACGAAACCGGTTTTTCTTCTCCTGCTCATTTTTCCAGAGCCTTCAAAAAGGTGTATGGAAAGCCACCCTCCGAAGTTAGCAAATCTTAGCAACTTCAAACTCAAATAAGCAGACGAATCCCTTTATTCAGTGCGAATATTTTATGAGACAAATCACTACATTTCATAAAAACCTTCGTCTGCCGAATAAACCTCACAAGCAAACTTAGGCGGGTAGCCTCCAAATATGCTCTAAATAAAAAGACTCTGATGTATTGATGATAATATCGATACATCAAAGTTATTCAAGTAGAGTCTTCTGAATCTTTTTCAAACACCTCTCGTACAACAACATAAGGCTTTGTAATGAACTTTGCGCTTTTCTTCATTCAAGGCTTATTTATTCATCATCTTTTAATCTTTTTTTATGAAAAAGAACTACACCCATTTGGGATTCGTTACACAGATAAAAGAATCCATTAAAAATCAAAGTGCAAAGGCAATAAGCCTAAAATCTCCTCCATGGAGTAGCTTACTATTTTTTGTAACTCTAGTTTCCATGATGACACTTTTCATGGCAACTTCTATGACTTATCAAACACAAGACACAAGTGAAGACACTTATATTTCGTCTGATACAGAATGTATAGATACAGAAATTACAAGGGTTTCGCCACAAGATTTTAGTGAAACAAAACACTTAATTTCTACAAAAGAAATATCCTACGCCACAGCTCGCATGGGGTTCTCTTTTGCAGGTATATGGGATTTTTTATTAGCAAGGTTCAGCAATAGGTTTGTAGAAGAAGATTCAGACAGTGTGTCTCCTACAACAACTGCCTCAAATCAATACAAAATCCTCGCAGACTGCACCGCACCGGTAAATTATGCGTTAAATGGAACGGAATCAGTAAGCTCCTTAGCCTTCGCCGGTGTTGCAACTGCGGCTATTGATGGAGATATTACTGATGCCACTATTCATCATTCTGCAATTGAGGCTGACCCCTGGTGGCAGGTTGACTTAGGTGCTGAATTTACTATAGAAGAAATCGTCTTTTACAATAGAGATAATTTTGAAAGTAGGGCAGATGGACTTATCATTGAGATATTTGACTGCGAAGGAAATATTCAGTTTTCTACCGACTATCCTACCGCTTCATCCGTAATAACTACTCCGGTGCCGGATGTAAAAGGGCAGGTGGTACGAGTAAGACTTACAGGACCGGACAGAATATTGAATTTTAATGAACTTCAGGTATTTAGTAGTAAGCCCCCTGCCCCAAAAATTGCCGTTGACAACAATTGTTCGGCAATCAACAAACCCGGCACATTCTCCGTTGTCACAGCTTGTGCAACAGGCAGTACTTTGGAGTGGAGTACCGATGGCGGTACTACATGGAGTATCACAGTCCCAACTTATGACAATGCTAACTCCATTACGGTCATTGCACGCTGCGTAGATGATGTGGACAATACCTGCTTGAGTGCAGATAGCCCGGTGGTAACTACTATACCCGAAGAATGTTGCACCGTCGAAGCTACCGCCTTCGCCCTATCCCCAAGCTGTACCAATGGCACCCCCAACGACGACGGCTACCTACAAATCAGCGCAGCAGTTGGTACGCACTACGACTTCAACATAGGCAGCACCTATACAGGCGCAGGTTTTGCAAGTGCTACCCCCTTCGACCCGGCTACCGATTTACCCTTACAGTTTGGTACGCTTGCCAATCCGGTAGGCTCGCAAGATTATACCATAAGGGTATTCAATGAAACAGATGCTTGTTTTACGGATGTAGTGGTGACGATGAATGAGCAAGATTGCATCTTGGGTTGCGAGTGTACCGATTATTTTTACCTCAACGATTTGTCGGCTGATCTGGTTCATAAATTCGAGGTAGACCCGGTTACTGCGGGCGTTACGGAAATAGGTTCCCCTTGGCTGCCCGGTGGAATTTCTCCCCTCAATCCCCACGGTCCGGCTGCTGATATAAACGGCAACATAATTATTACAGAACAAGTAGGAGACCAACCGTATTTTAGGTTCAATTGTGACGGAGAGCCACTCGAGGGCGGACAGCCGATTTTCGAGGGTGCTCCTTTAGGAGTGCGAAGCAACTCCTACGGTAGTTTCAACGGCTTACTGTATTTAGGTTTAAATCCCGCTTTCGACCCCGCCGACGAAGTTGTTATCGTCAATCCATGTACTGGAATGATTGAAGGTCGGATGAGTCTGCCTACAGGGGTAAACCTCAATGCCTGGGGCTTCTATGTAGATCAGGTAAGTGAGCGATGGTATTTAGCCAACAGGGTTGGCAGTAGTGTATATAGCGGGTCACTCGACCCCTCCTTATATACCGACCCGGCTACGGTGAGCGCACAATTAGAATTTGCCCTTAATTTTGGTTCCCCGATGGGTATCGTAGTTGACGAAAACGGCAATTTTTACGTCATCGAAGACCAAAATATAGGCGGTACAGATGCAGGTATCAATCCGGGTAATGTCATTTTATCCAAATATGCACCCGACGGAACATTCATTACATCCATAGAAGATAACTCTTTTACTTCAAATAATGTCTCAGACGGCATATCTGGTTTCTCCCGAACACGGGGTTTGGTTTATAGTGCTGCGAGCGGTCATTTATATCTCTCCGGCAGAGAGAACTGCGTTGCGGTATTCGATACGGATTTGGTAGAAAAACCTAATTTGAACATAGGCAATCCAACGAATGGCGCAGCAAAAGGTGTCCAATTAACCACCCAATGCTGCCCCACCAATAATAATGTAACAATCGACACGATTATATGTGCGGCAGAGCCGGATGCAATCATCTACTTGCAGAATTTACTTCCCTGTTCAGCTCCCGTTTGTGAAGGCATCTGGGAGGCTGCTGCCGGCAATACATTGAGCTACGATGTTTGTAATAATGCCGCTATAGCCAGCACGACAGGTACTGGTACATATACCCTAAGTTCCGATGGTTTAGGCATCTATGCAGAGTGTGGAGCTTTTAATATTACTCTCAATATTACGGTTGAAGTTGTCAACGGGCCCGACAAAGACGGCGACGGCGTAGCCGATGTCGATGATTTAGACGACGATAATGATGGTATTCTTGATGTCGATGAAGACGCAGTCTTAGTATGCAGTACCCCTGACCTCAGTGCTTTGGATGGCAGTGGAGCTGCCAATACAACCCTTGCGGGCGTAACGATAGGTGCAGGCGCGAGCATTACCTTGACCAACA
>CALHBW010000488.1 GCA_937930625.1 uncultured Saprospiraceae bacterium
AGGAGCTGCATGTAATGATGCCTACATTAGCAGTGTTGTATATTGGGGCGATGTTGTTTGGTTTACATGGTTTAATGGATGTAATGCTTCATGTTAGTCATGACACTAAAAATATATTCAAGCATCTGTAACGCTTAAACCAATATCCAACTTAACCTAAACTACTAAAAAAGAAACGTGATGTGGTTATCACCACAGCATGTTTCTTTTACATGCTGTAAAATGTTGCCGGACGCTGTGAGAGGTCGTCCGGCGCATTTTTTAAGCCCAAAAAAATAAAAGGCGGGACATAAGAACGGAGCATACTCCAATCTCAAGTCTCGCCTCTCTTCTCTCATTTCTCACCTCTCAAGTCTCTCGTCTAAAGCCCTGCTTTCGCAGATATTTCCAACATTCGCTCAATCGGTGCGATGCCGTCGCGAATGATATGTTCGGGCAAGGTAATTTCGGGCAATTCGTGTTTCATGCAGAGGTAGAGTTTTTCCATTGTATTGCGCTTCATATGCGGACATTCGTTGCAGGCGCAGGTATTGTTTGGCGGTGCCGGGATGAAGGTCTTGTTTGGTGAAGATTTCTCCATTTGGTGAATAATCCCAACCTCTGTACCTACGATAAACGTACTCGCATCATTCTCTTTTGTATAACGAATCAATGAACTTGTAGAACCTATATAGTCCGCTATTTCAAGCAATTGTGGTTCACATTCCGGATGAGCGATGAATTTGGCGTCAGGATGGCGTTCCATCAATTTTACGATTTTTTCCATCGCAAAAATCTCGTGTACCATACATGCGCCATTCCACAAAATCATATCGCGTCCGGTCTTTTTTACCAAGTACGCGCCCAAGTTTTTGTCCGGTGCAAAGATAATTGGTTTATCTTTTGGTATGCTTTCGATGATGTGAACAGCATTGGTCGAAGTACAAACGATGTCCGTCAAAGTCTTCAATTCTGCTGTACAATTGATGTAGCTGACCACCATATGGTCAGGATGTCTCGCTTTAAATTTGCGGAAAACATCCGGCGGACAAGAATCTGCTAAGGAACATCCCGCCTTCAAATCCGGCAACAAAACCTTCTTTTCAGGACTCAACATTTTCGCCGTTTCCGCCATAAAATGCACCCCTGCAAATACGATAATATCCGCGTCTGTTTCGGCTGCTTTTTGCGACAATCCGAGACTATCGCCCGTATAATCGGCAATGTCTTGTATTTCAGATTCCTGATAATAATGCGCTAAAATAATCGCGTTTTTTTCTTTTTTCAAATTTTCAATGGCTTCTACCAAATCCATCGTAGGATCTACCTCAAGGTCAAGAAAACCATTTGTTTCGAGGTCTGCTTTGGCTATTGCTATGTCTGACATATTAAGTTTGTGATTGTGTAGATGATGAAATTTCAATGTAATGATTAGGATTGAATGTAATGCTGTGCAATTTAGTGTAAATTTTACACAATTTCAAGTTGAAATAATTTTATACTTCTTTCACTAAAAATATAAGTCGTATTTTACTGCTATTCCTCTTCTGGAAAAAGGCAATTTACGATCCTCCAACCAAAAATTTGGAATCTGAATCGTATCTGAATTTCTGAAAATTTGAATGGGAGGATTCAATAAATCACTTTCTCTTTTATAATCAATTTTGTTGCCATTTTTATCTGTAAACCCCATGTCGTAATCGTAAGCCATCCAATAAACCTCCACCTTAAATTCACCGTTTTCGTCAGTCTCGAATTTAACTATTCTTTTGTGCAAATCAATGAAAGATAATTGTTCATTTTTTATCGCTAAAGAATCACTATCATAGGCTTTACCAACGACATAATATTTCCCCCAGTCAGGTTCGCTATTTGTCGAAAATAAGCTCAAAAGGAATATTGAAATGTAAATCATAGTAACCGCAATCAAAAATCAAAAATCCCTCAATCAAAAATCACTCAATCCCCATTTCCGTTTCTGCAAAAATATACTCATCAATAAACTCGCGCACGCAGCCATGTCCACCTTTTTTAGTGAGCATAACGTGAGCAATATCGCGTACTTCGCGCACTGCATCCGACGGGCAGGCGGCAATGCCTACATGCTGCATGACTTTGACATCATTGACATCATCACCGATATATGCGACATTTTCAAGGCTGATATTCAATTGATTACACCATTTACTCAGCGTTATCAATTTACTTTTTTCATCGGCAAATACGAATTGAATACCGAGCATTTTAGCGCGTTTTTCGAGCAAGGGCTGGTTCAAGCCCGAACTCAATAAACCCACCGGAATTCCTGCTTTAATGGTATTGATGATACCACGCCCGTCTTTGGCGTCAAAGCGTTTCATTTCATCGCCATTGGACGTAAAAATCATACCACCATCGGTCAGTGTACCATCTACATCCAAGACCAGAAATTTGATAATTTTATTTCGGGTAAGATTGGCGCGCGCCTCTAAATCCTTCTTTAACAAATCGTCAATACTGACATTGAACAAACTTGACAAAATAATCAAGTCTTGTACATTAGGTTGTACTTCACCAGTCTTCAGATATGCAAATGCAGGGAGGGGTATGATTATCGGAGGATCTACGCTTTTTCGACGATAATCAAGATAAGTAATGTTTTTGGCGAAAAGTGACATAAACAAATGGATAAAAGGGACTGTTTCCAAAAACTCACTGAATTGTTAAATTCCAAATTCCAAAATTTTGATTATTTGGTACTTGAGAATTTTCTACACAAAAATCCTGCCTATTGCTGCTGCAATTGGTTGGATGCTTTGGTGTAATAAACGGAACTCTTCGTGATTTAGTTGCTGTGCAGCGTCAGATTTTGCAACTTTTGGATTCGGATGCACTTCGATGAGTAAGCCATCAATGCCCATCGCTACGCACGCGCGGGTGAGGTCGGGTACGCCATAGGCATAACCCATCGCATGGCTGGGGTCGAGGATAACGGGCAAATTGGTCTTAGCTTTCATAAATGCTACACCACACAGATCCAGTGTAAAACGAGTCTGGTTTTCAAAAGTACGAATACCGCGTTCGCAAAGTACGACCTGATTATTTCCGCCCGAAAGAATGAACTCCGCCGCCTGTACAAACTCCTGTAAAGTCGTCCCAAAACCACGCTTTAGCAAGACAGGTTTTCGTGCCTTTCCGCAAGCCCGCAAAATCCCGTGGTCGTACATCGCCTTCGCGCCGACTTGTATGACATCGGTGTATTCAATCACCGCATCTACATGTGTTGCATCGCGTACTTCGGTGACGATGGCAAGACCATATTTTTCGCGCATTTTCGCCAGCAATTTTAAGCCCTCTAAACCCATGCCCTGAAAGCTATACGGCGAGGTACGTGGCTTAAAGCATCCGCCTCGTAATGCCTTGATTTCCATAGACTTCATCAACTGCGCCGAGGCTTCTATCTGCTCTTCTGATTCGACAGAACAGGGTCCGGCAATCATCATCATATTATTGGTATCTCCACCAATTTCGACACCACCGATGTGTACACTACGCTTATGCGAAAGGTAGTCTGCACTCGCCAATTGTAGGTCATTTTCAAAGGTAAATGTCTCGGCTACCATGCCG
>CALHBW010000489.1 GCA_937930625.1 uncultured Saprospiraceae bacterium
GGCTACCCGTCTAAGTTTGCTTGCGAGATACTACTCGTCTGACGAAGGTTTTGTGAAATGTAGTGATTTGTCTCATAAAATATTCGCACTTAATAAAGTGATTCGTCTGACGAGTACCCGCTTTAGGCAAAGTTAAACGGGTAGCCCTATTTTCTATTTCACCCGATACCAATACTGTGTACGTCCCAAGAGGGAGAAGCCGATATAGCCGCGCACTTTGAGTTTATCGGTATTTTCAAGTTCGATGAAGCACTTATAGACTTTTCCGGTTTTCGGATCGAGGATTTTGCCATTGCCCCAGTAATCTTTAATGGTTTCCATACCCATCAGGATTTCCATACCTTCGACGGGTTGGTCTTTCTTTTTTCCGGGACAAACATCACACATTTTTCCTTTGTCTTCTTCAAGGAGGAGTTCGGTGATTTTGCCGTATAGCTTACCATTTTGCTCGTAGATTTCTACGTATGATTTTTCATTGCCGGTTTCGTCATCTACGGTTTTCCATGTACCTGTGGGAGATTGGGCAGACATATAAGTGAATGTCAATAAACAGGCAATAATAAGTAAGAATTGTCTCTTCATCAATGTTTAGTTTTTGAAAAAAAGAAAGGAATTTTTGATTTTTGATTCAGTGATTTTTGATTGAAATGCATTTGAATTCAATCAAAAATCAAAAATCCCTCAATCAAAAATCCTCATCTTCTTTATATGTTAAAAATGTAATTTCAATTTTGTTTATGACAAAGGTTATTCCAAAAGTAGGATTTTTTTGAAGGAAATAAAATTCAGGTAGAGAAAATTCATGAATTTTCTCTACCTGAATTATTACGAAAATAACTGTTCATACAATTCTTCCACCTTTCCTATCGCGTGAATTTTGAGTGAAAAATCATTCGCGTCCAATCCTTTCATATTGTATTTCGAGATAAAAATGTGTTTGAAACCAAGTCGGTCTGCTTCGCGAATACGTTGGTCAATGCGATTGACCGCACGAATCTCGCCCGATAGCCCGACCTCACCTGCCAGACACACATCACTCGGAATAGCAATATCCTGAAGCGAAGAAATCAAGGCACTTACAATGGCAAGGTCAATCGCGGGGTCGTCCACTTTGATACCTCCTGCGATATTGAGAAATACATCCGTCATCCCAAATTTGAACCCACAACGCTTCTCCAATACTGCCAACAACATACTCAATCGCCGCAAATCAAATCCCGTAGAAGAACGCTGTGGCGTACCATATACTGCGGTACTCACAAGGGCTTGTGTTTCGATGAGCATCGGACGCATCCCTTCAATGGTAGCGGCTACTGCCGAACCACTGAGTTCTTCTTCTTTTTGAGAAAGTAGCAATTCCGAGGGGTTGCTGATTTGGTGCAGTCCTGTACCGCGCATTTCATAAATCCCCAATTCAGAAGTAGAGCCAAAGCGGTTTTTAATTGTCCTTAATATACGGTAGGTATGATGGTGGTCGCCTTCAAATTGAAGAACGGTATCAACGATGTGTTCTAGTAGTTTTGGTCCGGCGATGCTACCATCTTTCGTGATATGACCTATTATAAAGACGGGCGTATTGGTTTCTTTGGAAAGCCGTTGGAGTTCGCCTGCACACTCGCGTATCTGCGATACGCTGCCCGGCGTAGAATCCAAATGCGGCGATGAGAGCGTCTGAATCGAATCCACGACCATAATAGCAGGTTTCAATTCTTTGAAATGCTTGAATATCTGCTGCGTGTTGGTTTCGTTCATCACGTAGCATTGTGTGTTATTCATTCCGGTGCGCTCGGCACGCATTTTTATTTGTTCCTCGCTTTCCTCGCCCGATACGTACAATACTTTTTTCTGCAATTGAAGCGCGATTTGCAGCATCAAAGTTGATTTGCCGATACCGGGCTGCCCACCTATCAGTACGAGCGAACCGGTCACGATGCCACCGCCGAGTACGCGGTTGAGTTCATCATCGGTGGTGACGATGCGTTGGGTGTCACCCGCCTTGATTTCTTGTATCAATACCGGCGTGGCTTTTCGCTGATTGGCTTCGCGCCATGTGCGGCGTTCTTCTTTTTTGTCTCCCTTCACCAAGACTTCCTCTACATAAGTATTCCACTCATTGCAGGAAGGACATTTGCCAACCCACTTGGGAGAAGACGCACCACAGTTATTACAGAAAAATTGTTTTTTTACTTTTGCCATGTAAATATGAAAATTTCAAATGCCATCCCGATAGCCATCGCGGACAAATTATAGATTTCAGTATATTATTCTGAATAATATTTTGCTGCAAAATTTCCGGTAAAGGTATCATTCTTAAAGCAGAATTTTAGTCAAGCATTATATGAATTTTTGGTATGGTATTTGTCTTTATTTAGAGTATTTTCCGCAAAATAAAGATGTATTTTAAAAACCCTTTCAAAAAATTAAGTGAAGAAGTGAGAATAAATTAATCCAAGATGCGAAATATTTTTTTGTTAGACGAATCATTTTTGACGCGAATACTAACCGTATTTAAGGAGAAAATGATGAAGTATAACAAAAAAAGATACAGCAGATTGGATTAATTT
>CALHBW010000490.1 GCA_937930625.1 uncultured Saprospiraceae bacterium
GGTACGTAGGGGCAGGGCATGCCCTGCCCCTACGTACCTACAATTTAGTATGTATTTCCCATGCGAGATTCTCCCGCGCATCCGCTTCGTGTTGCACTTGAAATGCTTCTGTAAAATAGATTTGCGTCCTTTCCAGAAAATGCTGCAAGACTTTCTTCCGACCTTTTTTATACAAAAAATCAGGATATATTTTGTACTCTTCGCGTATTGCTTGTGTATAGCGCGTATATGCCTCACGCGAAGCTGCCAACACTCCTAAATCGGCATCCAATAGCAAGCGATTATCAAAATTATCTATCAAAATATCATGTGATTTTGTGCTGATAATCAATTGTTTTATTTGCTCTAATTCGGCTCTCGATAAATTGGAATCGGCTAAAGTTTCAAGGGCGTATTCAGCACTTTTAGCTTCATTATCTTTGCGCGTAGCCAGATAAATGATGTCATGATACCACACTGCAAGACGAACCACCCGATAGTTCTCAATTTCCGATTGATACTGTTCACAGATTTTTAGCATTATATGTATATGAGAAAAATTATGATACATGCGATTGGAATTGGTGTAATGCCTCTGCAAGTCTGCAAAAAGCGATATTGATGAATCTGTCAAGTCAATTTCATCGCATAGCAAACCCCAACGGGCTGCCAAATCGGGTAGGAGAGTGGTGTCGTCGGGCGATAATATTTGGATGTCAAGCATCTACAAACCTATTAATATCGTTCAAATTCCGTTTTCCGACGCAGAATGACGTATTTGACGAATCTTTTAATATCAAACCACAAGAAAAATTCCATTTTTCGCTGCAATTTCAACGCAGAAATCGGACGATGTTTTCGCTGAAAATTGTGACGTGCATTTAGTATCTTTTTTCTTTCTGTAAATAGAGTGCGATACATGGCATGCAACATGATTTTCAGAAATTTCGGGCGAATAAAAATCACATCAATAATAAGAATGGAAAGGTACTTGAAAAGCAAAGAAGGCAAATTGAGCCAAAGGGAAAAGGCAGGCATCAATTTGAAATAAGAATAGAAAATATTGAGTTGAATTTTTAAAAGGTATTCATAATTCATTATTTTACTAACTGATTGACTCTCTTTATGATAGACAACAGCAGAAGGTTCAAAAATACTTTTATAACCCAAAATATTTGCCCTCATTCCCAACTCCGCATCTTCATATCCTGTATTGAAATATTCATCAAAAATACCAATATCACACAACATTGGTACAGCATACAAAGCCGCTCCTGCACACGCGCCCATGTTTTCATGCGGCGTATTCCACGCTTCCACAGACTCGGCATATCCAAGTGGGATGACCTCGGCTGTGTTAAGCATTTTGTGACCGGCATTATCCATGCGTTTGCGGTTGTAATAATTGACCATTTTGCAGGCAACCATGTCCGCTTGATAGGTCTGCGCGCTATGTAGGAGGTTTTCGAGCCAATCTTCGGGAACAGTCGTATCATTATTGAGCAGCACAACGTATTCGTAATCAGAATTGGGGAGAATATACTCTTCGAGAATTAAATTATTTCCAAGTGTGAAGCCATGATTTTTTGATGCTAAAATAAGCTCAACTTTGGGATGTGTGCCGTATTTTTCCGTCAAAATTTCCGTATCATTTCCCTCCGAACCATTATCCAAAAGATACACCACGTAGTCTGTATAAGTCTGTGCAAATATCGACTCCATACATTCGAGTGTATCTTCGACGCCATTCCAATTGAGTATGATGATAGGAATTTTCATATTAAGTTCAAGCGCAAGTTCAAGTATCAAGTTCAAATCTCCGCAGGCGAGACACCTGTGCTACGTACTGTAAATATCTGATAATCAATACCTGTTTTCGCCAAAATATCATTCAATCGCTGTTCGCCCGTATCAGTAATAAAAACCTGTCCGAAATCGTCATTTGCCAAGAGTTCAATCAGGCTTTCGATACGGGTAGCGTCCAATTTATCAAAAATATCGTCCAATAATAAGACGGGTTTTAGGGCTTTTTGGGTCTTGATGAACTCGTATTGTGCCAATTTGAGTGCCAAAATAAAAGACTTCAATTGCCCTTGCGAAGCAAAGCGTTTGACGGCTTTTTCTCCGATAATAAAAGCGAGATTATCGCGATGAGTGCCTTGCGTGGTGCGTTGGAGTATTTTATCTTTTTCGTAATTTTGTTCCAATAAATCTGCCAAAGCTGCTTCATGCAGTTTTGATTCATACACACAATTAACGGCTTCACTTTCATTAGAAATTTTTGCATAAAACGCTTCAAATATCGGCGCAAAATCTACCATAAACGCCTTGCGCGCCTCATGTATGTATGTGGCTGCGGGGGCGAGTTGTTCGTTGTAAGTTCCGATTAATACATGGTCAAAACGCCCGTTTTTTGCCATTTGTTTGAGTGCCGAATTTCGTTGGGTCAAGACCTTATTATAGTGCATCAAATGACCAAGATATGCACGGTCTAATTGGCACAAGGTTTCATCCAAAAATTTGCGTCGATATTCGCTGCCTTCAGTCGCCAATCGCGTATCATCCGGTGCAATTACTACGACGGGTAATAGACCAATATGTTCGGATAACTTACTGTAAGGAGCGTCGTTACATATAAATTCTTTTTTGCGTCTAATACGTATTTTTGCAACAATATTTGTCGCTTCTCCCGCCTTTTCAAATGCTCCTTCTACACGCATTACATCTTGCTCATGTCGCACAACCGCACTGTCCGGGATTCCGAAATAACTTCTGCACATACAGAGATAATAAATAGCATCTAAAAGGTTGGTTTTGCCCGTACCGTTTTTCCCTGTAATACCATTGATACGCGAATGAAATTCGAGCGTTTGGTATTCGTAATTCTTAAAATTCGTGAGTTTTATTGTATTTAAATGTAATGAGTGAATGAGCAGATGTTTTTAATGCTACAATGCGATAATGCTGCAATGTTACAATATTTTCAAATAATTTCGATTGGTAAAGATAGGACAATTTGTTGTGCATTTTATATTTATCTTTGCAACGGTGTGTATAACAAATTGCACAATAGATGATTTTCACGCAGAGTACGCAGAGGGCTGATAATCAAAAACTCTGCGAACTCCGCGTTCTCTGCGTGAGATAGTTTATGCAATTTGTTATACATACTTTGCAACGAAATTAGATATTATGGAAGAACAAACATCAAAAGGGAAGTGGATAGACCGATTTAAGAAAATGGGTGTCGCCGCATTTTTATTCTTTTTCATTAAAGGCTTGGTCTGGTTGGCGATATTTTTTGGTTTGGGTAAATGGTTGAAAGATTATTTTGGCGGATAATGCAGTCTTTTTTGCCGAAATAAATAATGAGAGAATTGAACGACCAAACAATCTTCGATTTTCTTGCACCACCAAATTTAATGACATATCTTTAAGGGGAAAAATTGAAATATTAAGCGAAATTTCGCGAATGAAAATAAACTTGTCCGGTCTCATCCATACTATGGACTATCGACTACGGACTATGGACTTAATAACATGGCACAAGCAGAAGTTACAACGACATTTAGCAAAAAAACCTATTTAGAGTGGTACGAAATTATGTTGCGTATCCGTCGATTTGAAGAACGCGCAGGTATGCTGTATCAGCAACGCAAAATTCGTGGTTTTTGTCACCTATATATAGGTCAGGAAGCAGTGGCGGCAGGCATACAGTCGGCGTGTAAACCGAATGATATTATCATTACCGCATATCGAGATCATGGATTGGCACTTGCACGAGGCATCACTTCGGATGCGTGTATGGCGGAGATGTATGGCAAGATTACGGGCTGTACAAAGGGCAAAGGCGGCTCCATGCACTTCTTTGATGCCGATAAAAAATTCTACGGCGGACATGGTATCGTCGGTAACCAAATCGGACTTGGTGCAGGGCTTGGCTTCGCGGAAATGTATAAAGGGACGAAAAATGTGGCGGTCTGTTTATTTGGCGACGGTGCAGCACGTCAAGGTATTTTGCATGAGGTATTTAATATGGCGATGACCTGGAAAATTCCTGTTATTTTTATTTGTGAAAACAACTTTTACGCGATGGGAACATCCGTAGAACGCACGAGTAATATCACAGATATTTACAAACTCGGTACTGCCTACGATATGCCAAGCGAACCCGTGGACGGAATGAGTTGTGAAGCAGTACATGAAGCCATGGACCGCGCACTCAAACGCGCTCGTAAAGGTGACGGACCGACATTTTTGGAGATAAAAACTTATCGCTTTAAAGGTCACTCCATGTCTGATCCGCAAAAATATCGCACCAAAGACGAAGTGCAAGATTATAAAGACCGTGACCCTATCAAAGATGTAGAACGCACCATACTCGAAAACGGTATGGCTACCGAGCGCAAAATCAAAAATATTCAAACGAAAATTAAAGAGGAAATCGATGCTTGCGTAAAATTCGCGGAAGACTCACCTTTCCCGGATGTATCCGAACTATATACGGATAATTATATACAGAAAGATTATCCTTTTATTATGGACTAATTTTGAATGAGTGAATGAGTGAATTTTGAATGAGTGAATTGAGCAATTTTTGTCCCGATAACTATCGGGATGATTTTTGATTCTGAATTTAGTGATTAATGCGCGATTAATATTTCATAATTAGCATCTTCATAAGATATTAATTATAAACTATTTATGTAGTAGTATTTTTGTAAATTATTTTTCAATCAAAAATCAAAAATCACTCAATCAAAAATGATTTAATTCATCATTCATCATTCATCATTTTTTCATACCTTTGCCAAAATTTTTAGATAGACATGGCAAAACGTAGAAAAAAAACTAAACAGGAAGAGGAATTATTAGTTGACCTCGTAGAAGTACAAGAGCAGACGCAGGATTTTCTGGAAAGTAATCAGAAATGGATACTTGGTGCATTATTGTTGGGCGTACTATTGATTGGCGGTTTTTTCGCTTACAAACAATTATACAAACAACCGCGCGAAACAGAAGCGATGGAGCAAATGTACAGAGCTGAACAACAATTTCAACGTGATTCGTTTGCATTAGCAATGACCAACCCGGGCGGTGGTTATCCGGGGTTTGAGTCTTTAGCATCAGATTATAAAGGTACAAAAGCCGGTAATTTGGCAAAATACTACGCAGGTATCTGTGCATTGCGTACCGGAGATTATCAAAAATCGGTAGATTATCTATCGTCATTCCGTTCTAAGGGCAATATCACACCCGCAATGTCAAATGGCGCGTTGGGTGATGCTCATTCTGAATTGGGTAATTTTGATAAAGCCTTGAGTAGTTACGAAAAAGCTGCTAAGACGGTTGTCAATGATTTTTCAACACCATATTATTTGTGGAAAGCAGGTATGTTGGCGAAAAAGCAAGGCAATGCAGACAAAGCGCAGCAATATTTCCAACAAATCAAGAGCGATTATCCCGCCTCTGTACAAGGACAGGAAATTGACCGTTATTTGAACTAAAATTCCAAATCACAAATTCCAATGGAATGTAAGAGCATGTTTGAAAAAATTTAAACATGCTCCAAGCGAATTTTGTGATTTATTGTATTGATAATTAAAAGATTAGAAAGGCAGGGCTTCGCGCTTCTGCCTTTTTTGTGCATCAACAAATTCACTGATTATGCTAAGATACCTATTACTCGGATGTTTCGCCATCAGCCTCATAGCGTGTACAGGCGGACAAAAAGCAACAATAACCGAAGTAGCCAACGGAAACACCATTACCTATTATGGAGAGACATTCAATCCAAACGATGTAATGTCTGTGGATGATTTATTTGAAAAAATGTCGGACAAAGAAGGGATGGAAAACGTGCAAGTAGAGGGCAAAGTTGTTTCTGTTTGTCAGGTAAAAGGTTGTTGGATGCGCCTGGCGGCTACTGACGGCGAGGAGTTGATGGTCAAATTCAAAGACTACGGTTTTTTTATGCCGCTTGACCTTACAGGCAAGGTGACTATGACAGGCAAAGCCTACAAGCAAGTCACGCCTGTAGATGAACTTCGCCACTATGCCGAAGATGCAGGAAAAAGCGCAGCAGAAATCGCAGAAATCACCGAACCGCTTGAAGAATTACTATTTGAAGCGACAGGTGTAGCAAAGTTGTGATTCGTTATTCGTTGACTCGTTATTCGTTGACTCGTTGATTCGTCTAAGTTTTCCTAAAGCGAATACTCGTAGCAAAGTTGTGATTCGTTATTCGTTGATTCGTCTAAGTTTTCCTAAAGCGAATACTCGTCAGACGAATCCCTTTATTCAATGCGAACATTTTATGAGACGAATCACCGCATTTGAAAAAACCTTCGTCTGCCGAGTAGTACCCGCAAGCAAAGTTAAACGGATAGTTTATTCGTTTTTTATTGTTTTACATTTCTAAATGTTCCAAGTTCTATGAACTTTTTCCCTATCAAATATGTTCTTTACCTATCATGTAAATGCGACATGATATTTTTTGAAAAAAAATGATAAAAAGAGTGTAATAGATTTGTATTTAAAACGAATACTTGTATCTTTGCACTCGCTAAAAACGACAGACAATATAGGTTGATTCAGTAGCTCAGTTGGTAGAGCATTTGACTTTTAATCAAAGGGTCCCGGGTTCGAACCCCGGCTGAATCACAATAAACCGCACAAGTAGCTGAATACCAGTTTGTTTGTGCGGTTTTTTTATCCTGCACCCGAATTTCTTGCCTTATTTCCCGCTTACCTTTACATTTTGAACAGCATAATTCGGCATGTTTAAATTTCACAGAAAAGTAGTTTACACTTTTTCGACTTCATTTTTAAATAAAAATAATATTTAATAACTCCGTTTATTAAACTTCAAAGAGTTTAGTAAACGTACATAAAGCGCTGACATTTAAGTGTTTACTAATGTTGGTGATATGCTTACGTTTGCTAAACTCGAAAAGTTTTAGTAAACGGGATACATCATTTTTACCCGTAATAAGGTGTCAACCACTTTTCTAAACATGCCCATAATTCGCAAGCTCTTAATATTTTGAAAGTTAATTGTTTATATTTGTGTTGGACATTCTTGGGAAAGCAACACCACATTTTATTTCCCAAACTTCACACACAAATACAGACAAACTGATGAGAGTATTGCAGACCGTAAGTGACCCCGTCTTTCAAAAAAAACACGAACACAATATTATAGATAGATTTTTCCTACCCATGATGAGAGATGAACGCGATTTGCCGTTTATTTATCTCTGCCTCAAACTCACTTTTCTTATTATCCCGATAGCGATACTCTTATTCACGTCATTATTTAGCGGATGGCAATGGTGGATAATGGCGGCAGTATATGCGGCTTTGGTTTTGTATTTTGCGGGTCCTTATACGCTGATGTTGCACAATACGAGTCATCGGAGGATGTTCAAAAAAGAATATAATTTTGCGAATCACTACATCCCCTGGGTACTTGCGCCATTTATGGGACAAACGCCCGAAACTTACTTTAGCCATCATCTGGGTATGCACCATGTAGAGAATAATCTGCATGATGATAAGAGCAGTACTATGAAATATCAACGAGATAGTTTTGTGGATTTTTGTAAATACTTCCTTTCCTTTCTCTTTTTAGGAGTGGCAGAATTGGCAATTTATTTCAAAAGAAAAAACCTGCCTAAACTCTTTAAAATGGTGGTGCGTGGCGAAACGTTGTATATCCTGTTCGTCATTGCAATGGGCTTTATTAATTTACAAGCCACCTTATTTGTACTGATTACTCCCTTAGTCATCGTGCGGTTTTCGATGATGGCGGGCAATTGGGGACAACACGCTTTCATTGACCCCGAAACTCCTGCAAATAATTATCGCAACAGCATCACCTGTATCAATCATTTTTATAATCGCCACTGTTTCAACGACGGTTATCATATCGGACATCACCTCAAACCCAGTATGCACTGGACCGAAATGCCGATAGATTTTCAGCAGAATCAGCACCTTTACGCAAAAGAAAATGCCATTGTTTTTGAGGGCTTGGACTTCACTGCCGTCTGGTTCAATTTGATGCTCAAACGCTACGATAATCTCGCTGACCATTTCGTAAATATTGGCGATAGATTTAAATCTAAAACTGAAATTATTGAGATGCTAAAATATCGAACGAAGCGTATCAATGAAAATGAAAATAGCAATTAAAATGAAAATTTGAAAACTACGAATAAAAAACATCCTACTCCCAAACCAAAACGTCATTCTGAATTTATTTCAGAATCTCCCAAGCTATAAGCACGATGTTATATGTGAGCTACACCTTTGCATTTTGCTAAAAAACAATGAGTTATAGGATTCGTGTGACATTGGTTTTTTATCGCTCGGGAGATACTGAAATAAATTCAGTATGACGGTTGATTTTTATTTTTTTATTTTTGGTTGGTCGGTATTATCCATAGTTTTCATTGACTCTTTTCATTGTAATTTCCATAATTGACTAACACATTGCTTGGATTAAAAACATTCAAAATTCAAAATTCGCTCATTCAAAATTCGCTGTTCTATGCACACAAGAAGAAATTTTTTAAAAAATTCCGCTATCGTGGGCGGTTTGCTGGGCTTGCCCAAAATGTTGAGTTGCAATACGCCTGAAACACAATCAAATGAAGCGGGAGAACCCGTAGTGGTCTCGACTTGGAATCACGGATTGCCGGCAAACGAAGCTGCATGGAAGGTCATTCAAGGCGGCGGGAAAGCCATTGATGCGGTAGAAAAGGGCGTGAGAGTCGTTGAGTCTGACCCGGAATCTACCTCCGTAGGTTATGGCGGATTGCCCGACCGCGACGGCAAGGTGACACTGGATGCCTGTATCATGGACGAAACGGGAAATGCAGGTTCAGTGTGTTTTTTGCA
>CALHBW010000491.1 GCA_937930625.1 uncultured Saprospiraceae bacterium
TTGAATCTCGACCCTATCGCCCACTTTGACCGAGCGCAAATAGATTTCCGGTAGGTCAGCAACAACTTTTACACGTCCTGTTTTGAGGATTTGGATGATGGGTGTACCCGGTCCGGTGACTTCGCCTTGATTGACCATGACCCTATCCACGATACCCGTCATTGGCGAATAGACATTCACTTTTCCAAGTTGAGATTGTACCGAAAGAATGGATTTTTCCAAGCGTTCTTTTTCGTTTTTTGCCGCCAGATATTCGACTTCTGTGCCGATATTTTGTTGCCAGAGTCGCTCGCGCTTTTGATAGACAATAGTGGCGAGTTCGAGTGCTTTTTCTATTTCGTCGATGTTGCGATTCATCGTCTCGCCGTCTGTCACAGCGATGAGTTGACCTTCTGTGATGAAGTCGCCTTCGCGTACACTGAGTTGGGTGATGCGTCCGCCCATTTCGCTGCTCGCAAAACCTGTTTTGTCAATTTCTACATTGCCTTGCATCTCCATAAATCGCTCAAAGTCTTTGCGTTGTAGAGGTGCTGCTTTGACCAAACGACGTTTTTTGACCTTAGAAGCCGGGTCGAGTACACCAATGCGTTCGGTGATTGCTTCTATCTTTTTTTCTGCTTCGCGCAATGCTTTTTTCTGTACAGAAAGTTCAGTTTTGAGGGCTTGTACATCTTGCGTTTCAGCAATGTCGAATTCTTTTTCTCCCCCACCACAGGATACCATTAAAAGGACGATTAAGGGTAATAATATCTTTTTCATCTAAATTTCATTTAAAGTGCAAGTTCAAGCGTCAAGTACAAGTTCAAAATAAAAATTTGAACTTGATACTTGAACTTGCACTTGAACTTTATTTATCTTTTTCCAACCGCATTATCCAAACCGGATTTGGCAACTACCAAATTATAAATCGCATTATTATAATTGGCTTGTGCATCATATACATCGCGCTCGGCTTGAATGGTTTCGATGCTGCTGCCGATGCCTTCGCGGTATTTGATAAGTGTGGTATTGTATATTTTTTGAGCCAATTCAAGGTTTTTCTTAGCGGTAGAAATGCTTTGTAAAGCTGTTTTGTATTCGATTTTAGAATTGTGGGCTTGAAGTTCGAGGGCGCGTTTGAGTTCTACTTCTTCATTTTCAATTTTATCAACGGTAATTTTCGCCCGTTCAATCATATTTTTCGTTCTAAAACCATCGAAAATCGGTACATTGACCTGCAAACCTATCAAGAAACTCGGTATCCATCCCACGCCATTACTTCTGAATAATTTATCCGCATTATAATTCAATCCATAGGAAGCAAAGCCGCCAACACTCGGATAATAACCCGCTTCGAGTCGCTTCAAATTGTACTCGTTGATTTTATAGCGTTCTTGAAATATTTGAAATTCAGGACGTTGTGTGATGTCAACCGGTTGATTAATATCCACTTCTAGGGCATCCAATAACAGCGTATTCACATTATCCGTCAGACTAATATCTTTATCAACCGGATAGCTCATTTGATATTTCAATACATTATACAACAAACCGCGTTGGTCTTCCAATTTATCTAGTTCCACATCCAGATTGGAGCGTGAAAGTGCGAGGCGTTCTACATCCAAATTTTCTACGAATCCTGCATCATATAAGGCGCGGGTTTCGGCGAGCGTTTTATCCAGACTTTTAATATTATTGAGCAGCGTTTGTTTGGTTTCATCAATAATTAAAGTCGCTACATAGGCTTGACGAATGTTGTTGGTAATCTCTACTTCTGTAGCCGCTACGCGACTGCCAACCAAAGTACGAAGTTGCCTTGCTGCCTGTAAGCCAATTAAATACGACCTGTCAAAAAACAACATACTTAAATCCAATTGCCCTGACAGACTATTTTTCAAACCAAAGGCGAGTTTCTGATAACGCTCGTCGTCGGGAATATCGTCGGGCGGAATCGGCATCCCTGTCGTCGGGTCTATTACAGGTCCGAAAACGGTTACATCCACGATATTGGCAGGAAGTTGGAGGAAACGTTGCAAGCCAATTTGACCATTGACTTGAGGGTAGCCGATAGCCGCAGTTTCTTTGATTTGAAATTCGGCATCGGCTTGGTCGAGTTCGATATTTCGCATGGCTGTACTGTTTTTTATGCCATAGTCAATCGCTTGCTCTAGTGTAAATGACTCTTGTGCAAGTGTTGTATTGACCGATAAAAACAGTGCGAGAGGTAGCATAAAAACTACTTGCAGTATATTAATTCTCAGCATCTTGAATATGTTGTTCTAATATTTTCAAACCTTTATCCGAAGCTACCCCTCTCATGTGATACATGATATGTGCGGTATGCAACTCGGAAGTTTTGTATTGTGGATAAGGGAAAAGTGTATTATTGAGCAGTATTTGAGATTTTCCGATAAATAAACGTGCAATAATGTCTTCGCGAAAGTCCATTCGATATACTCCTTCTTTCTTTCCTCTTGCAAGATTTTCTGTGATATGTGCAAAAATAAATTCGTGTGTATATCCCTCAATGATTTTCCATGCATCAGAGTAGTATTTTTGCAAATCATATAAGGCAGCAGGATTGATTTTTTTGAGCGTTTGGTTTACATGGACGGCAATATTCAGCATCTCCTCAATCGCATTTTTTTGTTGTTGCCTGACAGAAACGATGAACTCTTGTTCCTCTTTCATAGCCATTGCTACACAGCGCATTATCAAGTCATTTTTATTATCTACGAATTGATATAGGGTCTTTTTAGAAATACCCAATTCACGCGCTATATCATTCATTGTCACGCTTTTAAAGCCGTAACGTAAGAATGTATCACTCGCCTTTTGAATGTATTGAATTGTTTTATCTTGTGTATCTACTGACATTATTTAACCCAAGTTGCGAGTTAACGAGTTGCGAGTTACGAGTTGGCTAAATAAACGTGAAGCACTTCCTAACTCAATTATTTTTTTTGTTATTCGGGATGCAAAAATATGAGAATAAAACGATGGAAACAATTTTTGGTTCAAAAGTTTCCAAAGTTTTTTTATTGATGTGTTCTTTGTTCTTTTTTCACGAATGAAATGTGAACTTTTCGCGGTTCAATTCATTTTTAATGTTGTATAAAATCATGTTACATTTCATCGAAAAACCATACTTTTACAGTTGAATATGAAAAAAATACTTGCGCTGCTATTCGTCATAATGATGTTGTCGGCTTGTGGTGGCGAAACTCCTGAAGTGAAAAAAAATACTGTCCCACAACTTTCCGATATTCCACTTGGCAAATTGGTGTACAAGAAAAATTGTGTACTTTGTCATGGCGCAAAAGGCAATATGGGCTTAAACGGTTCATTCGATTTGACAAGTTCCAAATTGACTTTGGAAGAGCGAATTAAAGTTATTACAAATGGCAGAAATACAATGATGCCGTACAAGAGCATTTTAAAGGAAAATGAAATCAAAGAAGTCGCAGAATATATTGAAACATTACGGAAA
>CALHBW010000492.1 GCA_937930625.1 uncultured Saprospiraceae bacterium
AGCATGATAAATAATGAATGGAGAATGACCCAATACCCACTCGTTCCCGGTCACGAAATCGTTGGTGAAGTCGTCGCTGCGGGTACTGCTGTCAAAAACGTAAAGGTTGGAGATAAGGTTGGATTAGGTTGGTTTTCAGCATCTTGTATGAGTTGCCAGCAATGTATGGATGGGTCTCACCATCTTTGCTTTCAAAAGGAATCAACCATCGCAGGCAGACACGGCGGCTTTGCGGATTATGTCAGAGGGCATTGGTCTTGGGCAATTCCGCTGCCTGATGCCATTGATATGAGCAAAGCCGGACCCTTGCTTTGTGGCGGTATTACGGTCTTTAGTCCCATCGTTTCGACGGGCGTAAAACCTACCGATAAAGTCGGCGTCATCGGTATCGGCGGATTGGGGCATATCGCCATCAAATTCTTGAAACATTGGGGCTGCGAAGTCATTGCTTTTAGCTCCAACCCCGATAAAAAAGCGCAAATTTTGGAGATGGGCGCGCACCAAGTCATTGATTCCACGTCGCGCGAAGACTTGAAAAAAGTCGCCAAACAACTCAATTTTATCCTCAACACCACCAATGTCAGCTTGGATTGGAACGCTTATTTGGCAGCTTTAGCCCCCAAAGGAAAACTCCACACCGTAGGCGCAGTTCCCGAACCCATGGCAATACCCGCTTTTAGTTTGATTGGCGGAGACAAATCAGTCGAAGGAAGCGCATTAGGAAGTCCGGCATTGAACAGAACGATGCTTGAATTTTGTGTCAGACACAATATCTACCCCACCGTCGAAGAATTTCCGATGGAAAAAGTAAATGAAGCCCTCCAACATCTTAAAGATGGGAAAGCAAGATTTAGAGTTGTTTTGAAAAATTGAAAATCGCCCGATAGTTGGGAATTTCACGTTGTTATTTACGCCTTATTAAATGGCTATCGTAGTTTGCAAGTTAAAAGAAAAAACATTCTCCAAAACATAGATGAAATTCTTGTGTATTCAGCTATTTTTGCAAAAATAAAATACATTTACAAAATAAAAATTCGTATAACCTGTTTTTAGCGCAGCTAAAATCAAAATTTAGGTAAGGCTGAAAGTCGGAGCATTACGTCTATAGCACTACCAAAATTTGAACTTGAGCCTGACACTTGTACGGACAGGTCGCGACCTGTCCCTAAACTTAAAAATATGAGCATAATCATTGACATTATATCCAGAGAAATCCTTGACTCACGCGGCAATCCGACCGTAGAAGTGGACATTATCACCGAAAACGGCGTACTCGGACGAGCAGCCGTACCATCCGGCGCATCTACCGGAAAATACGAAGCCGTAGAGCTGCGCGATGGCGACAAAAACCGCTTTTTGGGCAAAGGCGTCACCAAAGCCTGCGAAAATGTAGAGGAAGTTATTGCCGAAAGTCTCTTGGGTGTCAGCGTATTTGAGCAGGTCTATATCGACCATGCGATGAAGCAACTCGACGGCACCCCCAACAAAAGCAAACTCGGCGCAAATGCCATGCTCGGCGTATCGCTCGCCGTCGCAAAAGCCGCCGCGATAGAGTCCGGTCAACCGCTTTATCGCTATTTGGGTGGCGTAAATGCACACGTCATGCCTGTGCCGATGATGAATATTTTGAATGGCGGAAGCCATGCAGATAATTCAATTGATTTTCAGGAATTTATGATAATGCCTGTCGGCGCGGAGTTCTTTTCGGAGGCTTTGCGAATGGGTGCGGAGGTTTTTCATACGCTCAAAAAAGTACTACACGATAAAGGACTTTCGACCAATGTAGGCGACGAAGGCGGTTTTGCCCCCAACATCAAATCGAATGTAGAAGCCATCGAAATCGTCTTGCAAGCCATCGAAAAAGCCGGCTACAAACCCGGCGAAGATATGTTCATTGCGATGGACGCTGCCGCATCCGAATTTTATAATAAAGAAGAAAACGTCTATCATTTTGCTTCTTCGACAGGCGATAAATTGAGTCCGTCCGAAATGGTGTCATATTGGACAGAATGGGCAAATAAATACCCAATTCTTTCCATCGAAGACGGCTTGGACGAAGACGATTGGACGGGCTGGGCAGAACTCACCAAGTCCATCGGCAACAAAATACAACTCGTCGGCGACGACCTTTTCGTTACCAATACCGAACGCCTCCAACGCGGTATCGACGAGGATGTAGCCAACTCCATTCTCATTAAAGTCAACCAAATCGGTACGCTCACCGAAACCATTGATGCAGTGAATCTTGCCACGCGCAATGCCTACACGAGCGTAATGAGTCACCGCAGTGGAGAGACGGAAGATACGACCATCGCCGACCTCGCCGTCGCGCTCAATACCGGACAAATCAAAACCGGTTCGGCGTCGCGTTCTGACCGTATTGCGAAGTATAATCAGTTGTTACGCATTGAGGAGGAACTTGGTGAGACGGCAATATATCCGGGTAAGAGTTTGGTATCTTGATAGAACACGGATTTGGCGGATTAAACGGATTTGCGCGGATTTTTGTTTGTGTGAATTTGTTTAATCCGTGTTTCGTTTTTATACTTGAATTGTCAGCAAAAACCCCGTATCTTTAGGTTCATGAATACAGCAAAACGAATAGGGGCAGTATAGTGTGATTCAGGTAATTTGCTTAAATTATATTTTTTTATTAAACAATCACTTTTTATCATGGTTGCGATACAAAAAGATGCTGAAAACCAAATTATAGATAAACAAAAAATTGTAGATTTTGATATATTCGAGTTTACGATAGAATTGGTTGTGTCAAAATACTTAATAGGGATTGAGGAGGATAATAATGAAATATATATTCCTGCATATCAAAGAAAATTTGTTTGGAGTAAAGAACGGCAATCAAAATTTATTGAATCTGTACTCTTGGGGCTTCCGAGTCCACCTATGTTTACCGCAGATGCCGGAAAAGGCAGACTTGAAATAGTGGACGGTTCTCAGAGGTTGAGAACATTAGTTGATTTCATTAAGGGTAAACTACGATTAAAAAATTTAGAGATACTTACCGAACTCAATGGCTTTAATTTTAATGACCTCACCAAATCAAGACAGCGTAAATTTAATAACACAACGATTAGGATAGTAAGACTCACAGATAAGAGTGATGCTGAAGTACGATTTATATTGCATAAGAGATTGAACTTGTAATAGATAAACTTTTATATCCACAGTGACTACCGTAATTAATGACTTCGAGAAAAGAGCTTCCGAGATAAAACTGTACTTCAAACTATTGGAAAAAGTAGTTGAAGAAGAAGCATGCCTGTATCTATCCGAAAAGCAAACACACAAATACATTCAGTTTGACGGTGAACTTCAAAAAGTAATGAAAGCAAATATGTTTTTATTGCTTTATAATTTGGCGGAATCCTCCATAAAACAATCATTAGCAGAAGTATATGATACAATTTCGGCAGAAAATGTATCATACAGAGATGTCAAAGACGAAATACAAAAAATTTGGATTGATACAGAATATAAGAATTTTAACCAAATGGGAACTGACCGCATATATGAGGTATTGAATAGTATTTTAGATGATGTAATTGAAATAGAATTTGATGCTTCAAAAAAAATATCCGGCAATATTGATGCGCGAAAAATCAGGGAATTTGCCCAACAAATAGGCTTTTCTCCCAGAGTTCATCATACCTTGAATGACGGGGTAAAACTTCATCAAGTCAAGACCCAAAGAAATAAACTTGCTCATGGAGATTTATCATTCGCCGAATGTGGAAGAAACTATACTATACCTGATTTAAGAGTTATTTACAATCAAGTTGTCAAATATTTGAGACGAATATTGTTAAATATTGAGGCTTTTCTCCATGATAAATCATATTTGAATTAAATTTTATTTGTGTAGTACATTTTTCATCCATGAAAGTCACCATCACATCCATTCGCTTGCGCTCTCCCTTCAAATTTTTCCCCTTATCCTTGTACGCGCTACACATCATGCGCCAGCTCAAAAGCACGAATTACGCCGACTTCAAAAAAACAGGTTTGTGGACGATGCACTACACCATGACGATGTGGCACAGCGAAGAAGACATGAAAGCCTTTGCCGGAAGCGGCGCGCACCGCGAAGCTATGCAAAAAGGCGCGGGTATCGCCAGCGAAATTTGCACACTGACAATAGATGCAAGGCAATTTCCCGGTTGGAAAACCGCAAAAGAAATGCTGTCGAAAAATGGAAAAGTTGTGAAATATTAAAACCCAAGCCCAAGCCCAAAAGACATATACTCCGCTATTGCAGCATGTGATTTCATGTACACACCTAAGTGCAGATTTGGCGTCGTTGCATCTTTGAACCGAAAATAATAACGGACACCCAATTTGGTATAAATCACGCCCGGCTGCAGGAAAGAACGCGTCAGATAAGTGCCCGCCTGAAACCACATACTTGCATTGCCGAGTGTTATTTCATCCGCTACAAAAATCATTGCGCGCGAGGCATTGCGGCGGCGTTGTTCTTGCGTTGGAAATTGCCCGATGTGATTCATAAAACCATACACCGCATAATTAAATTCGTACTCCAAACCCGCCCACAGCCGATTGGCATAGCCCAAATTGCGCCCTGCCGATACTGCCGTAATATGAACGGGATATTTCGGTCCGCCCGGTGTGATGGTTTCCGTGAGTGCAAAGGCTTGCGTGATGCTAAATTGCATTTTAGGGTCGCGTGTACGTGGCGTAGCAGCCGGGATAAAGTCTTGTTTTTGAGTCGGTTGTGGCATGTAAGTAAGACCAAGGTTGAGCGCGGGAACATTCAAACCAAGATTGGGCAGCGTAGATGCGCCATTGGAAAAATGCGTAAAGGAAAGCGAACTTTGCAGCGTCCATTTTTCATTGAGTCGATAACCTGTACCAAATCGAAAGCCCACCATACCATTGATATGTGAGCCAATGGCATTATTCAAAGCATTGTCCGCGACATTATACGGTTGATTGAGGTATGCCACGCCCACGCCCACACGAAAGTGCGTATGTAAGCGTTTTTTCTCCCAAAATTTAAACATAAAATTCGGCATTGCTCCCACCGAACTACCAAAAACATCTTTGTCCCCAAAATTAAAATAACTCACCGCCACACCAAAAGCCGGATAGCCCTGATGCGCTTGCCATGCTTGTTTACCGTAAGTTTTTTTAATTAAATTTAATTCAATACCCACTGTATTTCCTGTGACATCGGCACTGAATTTAGCGGTATGTTTGACGATGCGCCCGTAGTGGAGATTTGGCTCGAAGGTGATGCCTTTGAGGGATTGACTATGTGAAAGGATAGGAAAAAGTAAGAAAATTAAAATAAATCGAACTAACATAATAGGAACGCGGATTTAGCGGATTTAACGGATTAACGCTGATAAAAAAATCCGTGTAAATCAGTCAAATCCGTTAAATCCGCGTTCTATTTCTTATGGTAAAAGGCGACCATAACGACGCGGAAACGGAATTGTCTCCCGCAAATGGTCGAGGTCACAACACCAACGCACGATACGCTCCAAACCCAATCCAAATCCTGCATGTGGCACAGAACCAAAACGGCGGAGGTCGAGATACCATTCAAATTCTTCCATCGGGAGTTCGTGTTCTTTTATCTTTTTCAACAAAATTTCAATATCTGTCTCCCGTTCCGAGCCGCCGACGATTTCGCCATAACCTTCGGGCGCGAGCAGGTCAACACCTTTTACATGGTCCGGGTCGCCTTCGACTTCTTTCATGTAAAATGCCTTGATTTTGGTGGGCCAATTATAGACCATCACAGGCGCATCAAATACGCGCGTGAGTACCGTTTCGTCCGAGCCTCCAAAGTCTTCGCCGTCCTTAAAATTTTTCGCTGATTCTATCCATTTTGGGATGTTGCGGACTTGCTCTTCCATGATGGCGATTTCTTTGCGGAGTGCGGCGATTTTGGCTTCGTTGAATTTGCGCGCGCCCTTTTTCATACCCGCTTTGATGGCGGTTTCGCGCTCGGCGATGTCCTTCAGATTGTCTTCGATGCCTTGCTTGGCGGCAGCGAGGTCGGCTTCTTGTACGGCGATGGCATTTTTGCCATTGACCTCCATTTCACCGCGCAATATTTTGACAGAATCTTCATAGCTTACACGCGGAAATTCTTGGTTGACCTTAGCCAATGCTTCCACGTCTCTGCCGAGGGCTTCCAACTCTACTTTACATTTTTCCAATACACGATTGATAACATGTTTGATAAATTTCTCTATCAAATCCATGTTCATTTCGTTATCGTAAAAAGCCATTTCGGGTTCTATCATCCAAAACTCGGAAAGGTGGCGCGGCGTGTCCGATTTTTCGGCGCGGAAGGTCGGTCCAAAGGTGTAAATCAGACCTTGCGCCATTGCCATAGCTTCGCCGTACAGTTGACCGGATTGAGAGAGAAAGGCTTCTTTTCCGAAGAAATCAGTCGCAAAAAGCGTAGTTGTTCCCTCACAAGCATTGCCTGTAAAAATCGGTGCATCCATCTGCATAAATCCTCTATCCTGAAAGAACTCGTGGATGCCCATTTTTATCTCATTTCGCACCCGCATAATCGCCCATTGACGCTTGGAGCGCAACCACAAATGGCGACGGTCTGCGAGGTGACGAACGCCGTGTTCGTTTTCATTGACCTTGATGGGATAATCCTTTGCATAGCCATATACTTCAAGCCCTGTAGCTTGAAGTTCGTAACCGCCCATTTGTCGCTCATCTTTGATGATATTGCCTGTGAGGGCAAGCGAACTTTCGAGCGAGAGGCGTTTGGCAGCTTCAAATTGTACTTCGCCTACATCGTCTAATCCAATCACGCATTGCATAAAACCCGTGCCATCGCGCAAAACGACGAAGATGTTGGTTTTAGATTCGCGGATATTGGCTACCCAACCTTTTAAAGTGGCTTGCTTGCCTTCGTGCTGTCCTATTTCTTTTATGTATTGGTGCATGTTTTTATTCGTGTATTCGTTAACTCGGATACCCGTTAACCCGTTATTCGTGTATTTATTTATTTTATAAAAATGAATGTATTATTTATATATTTGCAAATGATAGGACAAACCGTTCCTTAACCAAATATATACAAAAAATAGCTTCTTCATTTTGAGTAGATTATTGTCTTCGTGTTCCCTAATTTATAATGATTTACAAAACAAAATAATTCCAATGATATAGAGTAAATGATAAATTAGGTATAAAAATTTACCAAATTTCAAAAAATAAGCCACAAGATAGCTGTTTTGTCACAAAAAAGTGTGAATAATTGTTGGGATTGATTATACTTGCGTCGATTTTTTATTGGACAGTTCTTAGTTTGTAGTTCATAGTTCATAGCAAATATGGTTTCTTGCATTTTTTCTGTGAACTATGAACCATCAACTATTAACTAAATTTTTATTCACCATTTTAAATATTAGAAAGACATCATGGGTAAACTTGATGATTTGTTAGCTAAGTACAAAGAAAATATGACCGGCAAACTCGGTATCGCAAAAGTAGATGACAAACTTTTGAGAGCTGCTGCCAAAGCTTGTGGTCCTGCATTGTACAAAGCAGATGCTTCTACGGTTTCTTCTGGAGATCCTGCCGAATTGGAACGTGTTAAGAAAAATTTCTTAATCAAAAAATTAGGTCTGAAAGACTCTCCGAAACTAGACGAAGGTATTCAAAAAGTCGTTGATATTTTCGGTAAATCTAATCGCAATAAGTATCGCGCTATTTTCTACTACTTGCTAATCAAGGAGTTTAAAAAAGCATCAATGTTCAAATAATGGTAAACGGTTGACGGTGAACGGCTGACGGTAAACGACAGACGGGCAACGACAAGCGATATACTGTTATTTTTAAGAGATGAAGCCTGCCTTTTTGGTGGGCTTTTTTTGTGGGTTTATTTGGTTTATTGAGTTGATTGAGTTTAATAAGTTTATTGAGTTGATTAGGTTGATTGAGTTGATTAGAATTTCGCTTTGCGAAATTTTCCTCAATCAACCCAATCAACCCAATCAACCCAATCAACCAATAAACCCAATCAACCCAATCAACCAATCAACCCAATCAACCAATCAACTCAATCAACCAATCAACCCAATCAACCAATCAACCCAATCAACCAATCAACCCAATCAACCAATCAACCCAATCAACCAATCAACCCAATCAACCAATCAACCCAATCAACCAATAAACTCAATCAACTTATTAAACCCAATCAACCAAGTCAACTCAATCAACCAAATAAACTTACCTCTCCCCATTTATATGTTCCAATAATACTTCGTAATAAGGTCGTTTGAAGACTTTTGATTTGAGCCAGGCATAGAATGACATATCTATCGTGCTGTGGTGTTTTTCGAGAGTAATATCGAATTTTCCTTCCAAAAGCTCGTGAAAATTGTCGGGTTGGATAGCATTGGGGTTATTCATATAGGTGCGTACTGCAAAAAGAAAATGCTTGATATATACATTGTTTGGGCGGCGAATAAAATCATCAAAATATCGTTCAATAGAACGAATGCGATTCAAGGCGATGTCGTCGTTACCGAGTTCGTATTGGGCAAGCATTTCAATCATATTCTTTTTCAGTAACCATTCTTTGCCCATATTTTTTTCGCAGGTACGGTCGGTGGGCATACTCCACAGTAGTTCGCGGGTTTTATTATAATTGGTTTTAAAGCTGTAATAGGTCGCGAGGTTCAGCGTTGCGGTGAGTTTGCTTTCCAGATTGAGTTTGAAACCTGTTTCTTCGAGTAGCGTTTCGTGCATTTGTATGGCTTCATCAAGTTCGCGCTCAAAAATGCGAATAGCAGCCAACAACATGACATACAAGGGATAAAAACGATTGTAATGACTGCGATTATATTGCAAAATGCTTTCGTGACAAACACCGAGCCACGCTTTTGATTCCGCAAATTTGCGATTGCGATATAGCGCGTGCGCTATCATATACAAAAGGCTGAGT
The DNA here is from genome assembly GCA_937930625.1 of uncultured Saprospiraceae bacterium. Classification (GTDB taxonomy): domain Bacteria; phylum Bacteroidota; class Bacteroidia; order Chitinophagales; family Saprospiraceae; genus JAHDEO01. The sequence goes on from CALHBW010000492.1 coordinate 8,969, forward strand.
TTGTAAAAATGATGATGTTTGGAAAAGCCGTGTTGTTCTTCTACCGATTCATATTGCTGAATGATGTAAGGTTCAAAATCCCGAAAATCGCTGATTGTAATGGCTACACTACGCGCTATCGAAGCAATATTGTAGAGTAATCGCGGACGCTTGGTGACAACATCTGCCAAATCATATTCAATCAATACTTTTTGTATAGTTCTCTGAATATTAATAGCTTTGCTTTCCACCCGGCGTTCATGCAATCGCTGCCGGATAATACCGTGTGCAAACAGGACGCGCTCATCTTCTTCGAGCAAAGCACGATTGGTTTTATATTTGTCGATGATACTTTGCACACTGGGCGCGTACTTGGAAGGAATGTTTCTGATTTGGAGGAGATAAATATTATTGAGCAAAGCAAATTGTTCATGTGACTCTGCAAGCGTTTCAACTTTCAAGAGATAATGCCACGCCAACTCGTCCGCCTTTTTACTAAACAAGTAACGCACCAACGAAATTGACCCCATGACTGAGGAGGAAGCTGTCGGGTCGTCGTCCATTCGTTTGAGGACAACAAAATCAGTCAGATGCCGCAACAACCGCTTGCGTACTGCGTAGTAGGCTTCCTTGTTTGGGACATTAATTTTTTTGGTGATAACGGCAGGTTTGTCAGCTTCATTTTTCAATAGAAACTCAAATAAATCCAAATCCTTCCGATTCTTTTTTTTCTTTTGGCGGTGAATGAAGCTCCGAAATTCGCGCACGTCGTCTGCTTCTAATGTTCTGATAATTTCCTTGATTTTATCCACGTTTTTAATGATTAATGATTAATGAAAATATCAATGAAATGAAAATATCAATGAAATGAAAATATCAATGAAAATGAAAATATCAATAAAAATGAAAATATCAATGTCAATGAAAATGTAGCAATTTGAATTAGGACAAAGGTTAGACAGATAGCCTTGCTAATTTTCATTTCTAATTTTTATTTTCATTTTCATTTTCATTGATATTTTCATTGATATTTTCATTTTCATTTTCATTGATATTTTCATTTTGATTGACATTGATATTTTTATTTCTAATTTCTAATTTTTTCAAAAATACGTTTTTTTACATAAAAAATAATTGTAAATCAATTTTTTATGTCTTCAAATCACTTCAGTTTGAAATACGGCTTTTGAACAAGTATAGCCCCTCCTCTGCACTCACTTTGAAAATCCGTTAAAATATCGTTATTTTGAGCATCCGTAAATTGAGTGATGATAATATTTCAATGCAGCCAAAATTCATTCACTCATTCACTCATTCAAAATTCACTCATTAATAACATGAAACAAACACTTTTTCACATACTAATATGCGTCGTTTTGGTGGCTACGGCGTGCAATACAGGCGGCGATGAAGCCTATCAAAATGCGATGGCAAAAATCGCCCAATTGGAAGATGAAAAAATCGACTTGGAGGAAGACCGCGAGTTGCTCAAAGATGAATACAATGATGTCATCGAAACATTAAACGAGATAGACATTACCCTCGCTGACATCTCGACGCGCGAAAATCAAATGGAAAATCTCATTGGTGATTTGCGTGGTGGTGATTTGCAAAAAGAAGTCATTTTGGCAAAAATCGAGACCTTAAAAAATAAAAACGTAGGCGACCAAGGCAAAGCTAAAGAATTGCAAGCCTCCCTCAACGCCTTTGA
>CALHBW010000493.1 GCA_937930625.1 uncultured Saprospiraceae bacterium
AGTAAAGCAATTGAATTAAAACAAAAGAGAAACATTGCTACACCTGATGCTATCGTAGCAGCAACTGCCTTAGTCTATGATTTGCCTATTTTAACTCAAAATAAAAAAGACTTCGACAGAATTGAATCATTGGAAATTTACACTATTGAGGATTTGGATGTCTGATACCCAACCGCACAAGTCGGTCTTCGTCACCATCACTTACGAACTCACCAATGCACACGCACATACGGACGTGATGCAGAATGTGACGGTTTTGGAAGTGTTGTTTGTCGGGAGCTAATTTGACTTCATTAAACCTCCGAAAAATGAATAGTCGTTTAAATAATGTTATATGAATAATTTATCGTATGTTTTCTTATTTATTTTTGTCTTATTATCTTGCCAAAAAAAGAAGACATTAATAATTGAATCGTTTACATCGCAAAATGAACTATCAAAAAGCAACCCCAATACCGAATCATTTTATTTTTTGGTGTCAGGGTATAACCACACTCAATACCAAATTGATTCTATCACGAATTTCGTATGTTCGTCTTTAGATTCAAGCTTTTATAAATATGATACTTTTTGGTTTAGTTTTTACAAGAAAAGTAAAGTGACCAATAATGAACATATTAAAAAGAATCCAAAAGACTTTTTTAGGCACTCTACTGACCATGACATTCTACTACAGTATAAGTTTACCAAAAGTGGTACAAGGTCATTAGGTATTTATAAAAACTCTCAATATCCTAAAAAGACAGTTCGTTTTGAATGTGAAAATTTTCAAAAAGAGTAAAATTAGATAAAACTTTCTGCGAACAAAACATAATCGGCAAGCGGGGCTATGTGTCCTGCTTGCCTTTATGCGATATTCCTCACCCCAACAAAAACTCCAAATCCTCCCGTTCAAATTTCAGCTTATCATTATTTTCGATAATATCTCCTACTTGTCTGACATGTCCAAAAATGTCCGACGAGTACACCACACAAAATCCAATAACAACATTTTACTGCAAAGTATTATATGTTAAAATCACCAAAAAACTTGCTTTTATATATGGGGGGGGGTATATTTGTAAAAATCTTTTTCGTAAAAGAACAAAATTCAAAGACAATAGAACAAGAATTTACCCGTAAGACCATATCCTCACTATGAAGCACTAACACAAGGAACGGTCTTATCTTGAATTACTGCCAACAACAATTTTCCGACATTCACTTATCTACTTGAGCATATAGCGATAGCTGTAGAAGCATCACATTTTTTATTCACTTTTTAAACCATACGCTTATGGAACAAACAACCTATGCGCGTACCCGAGCACCTACACATATGCCCCACATACACAAAAAAGCCGCATGATTCTCATTACGGGAGAAGCACACGGCACTAAAAGCTAACGTAGTTCCGCTTGAAAGAGGACTACATCTAACTTTATTTCTAAATTTAAAATTACAAAAAAATTATGAACAGATTAAATGTTTTAGCCACAATTTTATGCCTGACCTTATTCTTCAACAGTTGTCAAAAAGACAACATTCTCAATAATACTCAACTTGAAAATCAATTACAGAACACTGATGATATTGAGGTGAGAAACTATGACGAAGAAGTTTGCGGGCAGATTAGTGACTTATGTCTAAGATGCCAGTTTGTATTTGAAGAACACATTCCATCGGGTGTACGACTTCCTGACTTGAGTGAGCGTCAATCACAGAGCATGAAGGGTGTAGATAACAACTACGTCGAAATTATCATTGACGGAGAGACTTACACCATTCGCCCGGCAGCTTACTTTGGTGAACAGACCCAAGAGTATCTTATCAGTACTCCACAAGGCAATTACATCACTAGTAATATTCAAAACGACTATGTAAGGTCTAAAGCTTTGGAGGACGTTGAACTCCCCAGTATCTTGCAAAATATATATGAATTTGACCATAAGCGATTTATAGACGGCAACTTGAACTTCCTTGATGTACGGCGTGCCTTTGGGCTGAATACACAACTCCTCAGCAGAGATGAAGAAGGACTCACTATAAGCACAGGTTCAGTGGGCTTAGGTGGAGGTTGCTGTATCGTACTCTATGACCCGTGCTATGGTGTGAACATGCCTGCTTTAGTAATGGACTATCAAGAAGTATTGGGCATGAATGACCCTCATACGAATGCCGAACAAATCATCGAAGACGCATTAACTACAAATACACCAGCAGGGTTTAATCCCAAAACGGATTGCCTCAATACGCAAGATGTGGTAGTAAGTATTTTGAATGACCCGCTCATTTCTAATGATGCCTTTGCTGATTTTTCAATAAAACTCAATTACTTGACTACGCTATTGGGTTTAGATGAAGATACCTACAATTCATTGATTCTTTTCAATTCTCAAAACATTGCTTTAGTTGACGAGATTTATAATGGGCTAACCGTTAGTCAAAATCTTGGTGCTTGTGACGAAGAAGATTGTGGGTTAGCAGGGGGCTATCATGAATTGATTAGAACTACACTGGAAGGAGTGGTTTTAAGTTCTACAGATTTAGAATCTTTACTTGACTCTTACTCATTGCTAAGATGTGAACGTCCCTCATTATATCAGTGTTTTAGAAGATTTCAACAAGACTCCGAATCGCAAACATTGGCAGGGTGTTTTTCAAATGGTTTCAACAATGATTTCATTATGGAGGTCGATGATAATGGCAATGTTGTAAACACTTATAGTCGGGATATGCCATTTAGCTGCGAATCATTCACTCTGACGCAGATAGGTACTTACACATATAGAACAACTGTTCTTAATTGGCAACCTGGATTCATTACAGTTGGCATTTTACCATCAAGAGCTGATATAGCAAATTTAGGTCCCTACTCATTTGATATTGAAGTAACTGGGGTGCCTAACGAAGAAGAATGTGAGATTCAGAATTTAGTATCCGAGGCTTTTAACGCCGCTGTCCTTAGAGCAATGGAATTCTTTGGGCCTAGTCTAATTATAGGAATGCCGCCTGAAGCAGAAGAAACATTGCGGCAAGTAATGGAATTTGAACTGCAAACTCAGTTGGCTGTGAAGTTTCCTTTTGGAGCATTTGTTAATATACCAGCAATTGACGAGTCAGTTGGACAGCCTCTTAAAACTAATAACCTTGATACTGTAGTAGACTGTTGTGCACCTTAGTTTCATGTATTTTTTGGAGTAAAAAAATAATTAGGAAGGTTTAAAGCTGAATAAAATATTATTTCATTAAAGTTTATTTTAAAATATGCGAGAAACTACGGTGTGAATAGAACTAGTTCAGTAGAAAATGTCAAGTGACATACTTGATTTATTTTATACATTGTAATGATTGGAATAGGATACACAAGTATCCTATTCCAATATCTTTTTAATACCTCAATATGGATGTGATTTTTAAAGTATAAATTATGAATATGTTTTTAATTTTTGTATTAAAACTCAGTGCTATGAATGGAGTTTATATTCATTATTATCCCAATAGCCTAACACCAACGTATATCAATATTAATATTATTGACATTGATGTTGCTTCAATGCAATGTACGACATACTCTAATTCCACACCGGGAACTCCACTATTTAAGTCTCAGATAACTGAAGTTTCAGAAGACAAAGTTGTGTGTGAGGACTTTGGAATGGAGTTACACAAAAAAAACGATGAAACATTAGTCTTAAAATCCATAGCCAACTCTAAGTCTATAGAGGTATTTTACTACAAAATACCTAAAAAGCAGTTTGATACAGACAACAACCCGATATTAAAAAGTGACAAAATATATGACATCAATAGCTATTTATTCTTCTTACATGAAGATTTCATCGAAATTCCCAGTGGCAAACATCCTATAGTTCAGTTATTGCCAGTTCATGATGTAAATGGAAATTGCCTTGAGTATCTTGAGTTAGCGAATTTCAAAATTAAATCCTATTGTGAAGAATGATTAATCCCTCTCACCCCAACAAAAACTCTAAATCCTCCCGTTCAAACTTCAGCTTATCATTATTCTCAATAATATCTTCGGCGAGTTTGGTTTTGCGTTGTTGAAGTTTGAGTATTTTTTCTTCGATGCTATCTTTTGTGATAAACTTCATGGCGATGACATTGCGGGTCTGTCCGATGCGGTGGGCGCGGGCTATCGCTTGTTGTTCGGCGGCGGGGTTCCACCAGGGGTCGGCGATGAATACGTAATCGGCTTGCGTCAGATTGAGTCCTGTGCCGCCGGCTTTGAGTGAGATTAGGAAAAAATGGATGTCTTCGCGCTCCTTAAATTGCTTGATTTGTGCTTCGCGTTTATCGGAAGTCATATCGCCTGTGAGTATGGCGTGTCCCCATTTATTTTTCTCAAATTCTTTTTTGAAAAAATGCAGATAACTCACAAATTGCGAAAAGATAAGCACCTTATGTCCACCCTTTCTGATGACATCCAGATTGTGTAAAATATCATTAAACTTACCCGAATCTTTCGTATAATCTTCAAGATATAATCCCGGATGATTCGCTATTTGTCGCAAGCGAAGCAAGGTTTTCAGCACCACCATATTGAATTTGGTATTGCCCTGTTCGATATTTTCTAAAATGAAATTTCGGGCAGCCGATTTCTCTTTTTCGTAGGCTTTTTTCTGTGGTGCGGTCATTTCGCTATAAAATATTTTCTGCGTCAATTCCGGCAAATCCTTCGCCACCGATTCCTTCGTCCGACGTAATAGATACGGCGCAATTAATCGCCTCAAACGCTCCTGTTTTTCCTCGTTTTGCAACTTTTCTATGGGGCGTAAAAATTCTTTTTTAAAGAAAGGAAAAGTCCCCAACAATTCAGGATTAATAAACTGCATTTGCGACCACAAATCCGACAAAGAATTTTCAATCGGCGTACCACTCAAAGAGATTTTATGATTCGCCTCTAAGTCACTCACTGCACCAAATATCTTCGACTCTCGATTCTTAATTTGCTGACTTTCATCGAGTACAATATATTCAAAATTAATATTTTTCAACATCTCCACATCCTTCAATGCTGTATGATAGGTCGTCAATACCACATCAAAACCCACCAATTTTGCCGATGATTTATAACGTTTCGGACCTACATGCCCGTACACCGTCAGGCTTGGCGCAAACTGATTTATCTCACTTTTCCAATTAAAAACGAGCGAGGCAGGCAGGATAATCAGCGCATTGAGTGGTGTAGTTGAACCATTTGAAGGAAGCACATCAAACAACGTGGCTTGCACCGCTTGTTTGACAACTTTTCGGGATTTATTTGCTTTCTCTTTTTCGGATTTTGCAAATAATAAAACCGCTATCGTTTGCAGCGTTTTACCCAAACCCATATCGTCAGCAAGACAAGCCCCTAAGTCATTTTTATATAGGTGAATCAGCCATTTTACGCCTTCCAATTGATAAGGTCGTAGGGTGGCTTTGAGCGTATCGGGCTGTTGGTAGCGGATGCGTTTATAATTGCCGGAAAGGGCGGTTTTTGATTTTTTATCTTGCTGTTCGAGGTCGAGGTCTTTCAATACAGAAAAGCGACTTTTCATCACACGGACGCCTTCGTTTTCGAGTTCGCCCATACGAAAAACCTCCTCATATTTTGCCATCCATTCTTCCGGTATCAGGAAAAAACGCCCATCTGGAAGCGGATAAAAACGATTGCCCGAACCAATATAAGACGCAAGTTTGATAAAGGGAAAAGTAAATTTCCCGACCACCACATCGCCATACAAATCAAACCAATCGCGCTCCTTTTTCAAGTTCAATTCCATACGCGGAATGTGCAACGCGACCTCATATTCCTCCATTTTCGGGTCAACAACCTTGAATCCAAGTTCCTGAAAATCAGGCTTTTTCTCTACAATCCATTGTATCACCCTATCCGAGTTCGGTTCGCCATTGATGTCGGTCGGAATGAATAAAGTGCCTTCTTTTTCGACTTCAAATTCATTGAGTTTATCGACAAATTCCTGCTCTGCCTTCGCATCTCTACGGTATTGATAAATGATAACATCGTCATTATCGTCAAATTGCAGGTAAGTTTTCTGCTGTGTACTTTCTCCGAATTTAAACTTCAATTCGCCATACGTGAATGTCAGGTCAATCCCGCATTTTTTAGTCAAAAAATTCTCCGAGAAAGTCAACTCACACACATTCAACTGATTATTCGTTTCCACCTCAAAACCTTCTGCCTGAATATCTGCCCTCGACGCTACCCGTTTGATGAATTTCTCAAAATATTCCCGCATATAATGCCCCGGAATCTTCACCTCATCTTTCTTCAAAAAGGGTTTGACCATATTCCCATTGATAGCAGAAAGAGAATATAATACGCGGTCAGAAACAATCCATGCAGGTTCATTTGTCAGCACCCTAATATCGCGTTGCTGTATGCGCCAGGCAGTACGATTGCTCAAAAAGCTTAATTTGTAAATGATGTCTTTTTCCCTCCGCTTAAAGAATAATTGCGGCGTGAGTACGGCATTTCCGGCTTTAATTTGTTGGGCGGGAATGTAATCTTTGCGGTCAGTATTGAGCGACAATAAAAATTTCTGGTCAAATATTATCTGTAGAAATTTGCCTAATTCACGATGAATATATTTGACCATACTCTTCTTAACTTCCACATTTTCAAGGAGTTTTTCGAGTTTTTTCTTGCGCTTGCCTTTGGTATTATATTTTTCTTCGATGACATTTACCTGCAAACACTCAATCAATCGAAACAACTCCGCACGTTCCGGTGTCAGTTCCAATCCGTAGTCTTCAATCGTCTGTGCGTGTACCTTATGCGCTACGTAGGTCATCATGCCGGTTTCGTTGCAATTTGCTACAAAAGCCGATGGCAAAAAACCGAGTTCTTCGTACTCGCTTAGGTCGTAAATAATGTCGTAAGTGTTGCTCAATGTGATGTGTTTCAGAGTTCTACGTTCTTCGTTCTTTGTTCTTCGTTATTTGAGAGACATGTCAGGTACATTAACGTAGAACAAAGAACAAAGAACGTAGAACACAAATAATTGCTACTTTTAAATTCAACCAAACAGCAAAAATAAGTATAAGTGAATGATAATGAAAAGAAAAGAAGATTGATTTTATGTTAAATCTCCTTGAATTACGATGGCTAAAGGAATATAATGATGCTTTTTTTAATGTCACAAATGGTGCTTTTTATAAAATAAAAATTTAAATAATTACTTTTATTTAGAATTTAATTTTGATTAAAAATTATAATGCAAGAAAATATTTGTTTTTGTGTTAAAAAAATCTTAAATTGAAGGTACGTAGCGCGGTACTTCCAGTCCGCGCCCTTCGCATGCACGGCTAAATCAACGTGGCGCGGGCTGGAAGCACCACGCTACGGTAAAATCCTTCGCTTATGAAAAAATACACTTACTCGCTCGTCCTTATCATCTCCCTCTTTACCACGAATCAATTACACGCTCAATGTAGTGATATTATCAAATCTGCACAGCCTTTCGAGGATATGGTTTTGGTCAAAACCAATTGGCAATTCCTTGTGGTACGCGGGAGCTATACCTACGGATTGGATTTGGAAAATACGCAGGATGGCATCATTGCCAACTTCACTTCTAAAGGTGGTGTCGAATTAGATGAAGGCGACCAAATCATATTTGCGGATGCAGCACAAAACCGCGAAGCCTATAGTTTTGTGGGAATGGGAGAAGTACGTTCTGAAAGTGGTATGCCTGTGAATGTCAATATATTACAACTCAACAAAGCAGCGATTGAACGATTTGCCAATACACGTATTGCGGTGATTTACATAAAAAATAGCATGAAAAATGAGATGCGAAAATTCACCGTAAATGCCAATCGCCAAGCTGAATTTCAGCAAATGGCGCGGTGTTTTTTAGAGAAAATAAGCGGTACAAAAATCGCTGCAAACAAGAGTTTTGACCCGCGAAGTATTGCGATGAATAAGACAATTCCAAAATCTCCGCGACTCATGGGCGGTGAAGGTGGCGGTATCACAAATAGTAGCAATAGTGGTGCGGTGAAAGATGAAGAATTGACAGCATTGCGTGAGCAATACAGAGTTGAAAAAGAGGCTATTCGCGCTGCAATTGAAAAGGAACGCCAACGCGCCGAAGGCATTAAAGCCAAACTAACAGAAGGTGTATCGCAAGCGCGGGATAATGCCGAAAAAGCAAAACAAGCGTATGCAGATGAATTGTTGGAGGCACGAAAAAAGGTAGATACGCAGATTGAAAAGGCGCAAGCCGAACAAATCGCAGCATTGGAAGCAGCTAAGGGAAAAGCAGGGACGGCATTGGAGAAAATTAATTTGGAAGTACTCGAAGCGCGACAAAAAGCGGATAAGAAAGTCAGCGAAATCAGATTAGAATCTGCCGAAGCAGTCGCAGAAACACGACGCAAAGCCAACGAAGAAATTGCCAAAACACAAAAAAACCTCGAACTCGCCAAACTCGAATATGCCGATGAATTAAGTTCTGCCAGAGAAACATCACAGGCTGAAATTCAGCGAATTAGAGCAGAATCATTAGCTGCGATAGCCGAAGCACGAGAGCAAGCAAAGTCAGAAAAAAATGCTACCGGACAAGACGTAATTAACAGTAAAAAACATGCTGCTGACAAGATTCTCGCTACTCGCGAAGCGGCTGCAAATGAAATTGCCGCAGTACGCGAAAAGGCCGTTTTAGAAAAAGAAAAAATCGCACAAGAAGTCGCAGAAGCGCGACGCAAAGCTGCGGAAGCAGTCGCATTGACCCAAGAAAAAAGTACACGCGAAATTGCAGATAGAAAAGAACAAGCGGCATTGGAAAAAGAACAGTTGGCAGTAGAATTGAACGAGTCGCGCAGCAAGGCAAAAGAGGAAATCCAACAGACACGGGCATTGGTCGTAGAGGAAAAAGAAAAAGCAGCGCAAGAAGTGGTATCCAGCAAAGAAAAAGCAGGTGCAGCCGTCGTAGAAACCAAAGAAAAAGCAGCATCAGAAATCGAAAAAACACGCCAAGCAGCCGATGAAGAAAAAGCCAAAATCGCCGAAGCCGTCAAAGCCGCACAAACGAAAGCAGCCGACGAAATTGCGAAGATTGAATCCGAAACGGTGGAGCGCGTAAAAGCCGCAAAAGCTGCCGAATCGCAAGTCAAAGAAACCTCTGCACAAGAGGTCGCAAGTGCGCGCGAACGCGCCGCACAAGAAATCGAAAAAGCCAAAAACGAAGCCGCCACACTCATCGCCTCCGCCCGTGAAACGGCTGAAAACGAAAAAAATATCACCGCAAAAGACGTCGTAAATGCTAAGAAAAAAGCAGCCGACAAACTACTCTCAACTCGCGAAAATGCCGCCAATAAAGTTGCTGAAATCAAAGAAAAAGCAGCACTCGAAAAAGAGGCAACTGCCAACGAAGTCGCGCAAGCCCGCGAACAGGCTGCACTCGAAATTGCAAAGCTAAAAGAAGCTGAAGCGACTGAAATACAGACCATTCGCAAAGCATCTGCCGAAAGAAAGAAAGCAATAGAATTGGAAGTATTGACGGCAAGGGAAACCGCAGAAGATGAAATCGTAGCTGCCAATGAAGCCGCTATCAGCAAAATCACCGTAGCGAAAGAGCAAGCCAAAGCCCAGCAAGAAAAATACGAAAAACAAACAGCAGAAGCCGAAGCGCAAGCCAACGAAGACATCCGCAAAGCAAGAGAAGCTGCCCAAGCCCAAGTCGCCAAATCCCGCGAGGATGCTTTCGCCAAAAAAGCCGAATACGAAGCCGCCGCCGAAGCCACCCGCAAGCAACTCCAAGAAGAAAATACCGCACTTAAAGCCGAATTTGCCGACGACATCAAGACCGCCCGGACTAATGCCACCCAAGCCAAGCAACAACTCGCCAACGACGTAGAAGCTGCCCGAAAAGCAGCCGCCCAAGAAATTCAACGCATCAAAGACGACACCGCAGATGCCATCGCCGACGATGAACGCAAACTGCAAGAACTCAAAGCAGTGATTAGAAAAGCGAAGGAGGAATTGGAGCGATTGAAGGGGAGGTAAGATTGTCATTGCTTCATTGTTACATTGTTACATTGTTATTAGGTTTTTTTGCTTCGCAAAAAACTCATTGGAACCATAAAACAATATAGCCATGAAACATGATAGTGACTCTGCTACGTTAGATAAAGAAACAAGAAAAAAGTAGTGGCTGGCTTAGGAAAATATAGTATGATTTTTTTAAATTGCACCATAGTTAAAAGTTTGACCAACAAATATAATTATGGAAGCAATAGATATAACTATCGAAAGAAGGCAGTATTTTAATGATGAAATTAGTGGTTTTGATTGTCCTGAATGTAATGAGCGACTCATACCAAAAGACCAGTGCGTAATGCTGTATGTCATAGCCCAAAATGACGAAGCAGAGTTTATGACCAATGCCGCCGGTAGTGCTTTTTGCCCTAATTGTCCGGTGGTGGTTTTTGACAAACAAAAAGTCAGTCGATTGGCAGATATCGCTATGCGGCACGACGAAGTAGAGGCATTCGGCATCGCCGGAATCGTTGACCTAGACGCAGTACCGGAAGAAAAAGCAAGTATGCAATTGGGAACTGACGAAAATCCCGTTCCATTGATACCTTTTCTGGAAATGAAAAGACAACCCATTCTCGCCGCACCAAAAACCAGCAGAAATGCCCCCTGCCCCTGCGGTAGCGGCAAGAAGTATAAGCGATGCTGCGGAAGAAAATAAGCCACATCAAGCCACCGCATATCCCGTATCCGGACGCTTATACGGTGCATAAAATCCCAATACAATATCTTCTTTCAATATCATCGAATATTGTCGATACGGTATTTTGATTTCCACTATTGGTACAGTAGATTTTTTACTACCGAACTTTTGACTAAAAAGACAAATACACATTAGGTATCAAAATTTTTGGTTCTTCTCGAATTTTTACGAAAAAAACTCAATCAAAGTATTTCAAAAAAGCAACCGTCATTCTGAATTTATTTCAGAATCCCCCGAACGATAGAGAACCCATGTTGTGCAAGACGTACAACTTGTTCTTTTTGAATGAAATGTAATTTTTTGGCTTACATTCAACATCGTGCTTGTAGCTTGGGAATCCCGACAACTGTACGGGAGAAATAAATTCAGAATGACGTTTTGGTTTGGAGCTGCTTATTGAAGTTCCGCCAAAATCCGAGAAGAACCAAAAAAATTGCTGGATATTGTTAACTTGCAACAAGATAACTCTGACCTCCAACCTCTGACAACAAAGTGTTCTGACTTCTAAAACAATACACAATGAAAAATCCACTACAAACCCGCACCTACCTCCTCAACCGCCGCGCCTTCTTAGCAAAAAGCAGCATCGGCATTGGTACGGCTGCTTTGTCGGGACTTTTGGGGACGTCATTCTTCGGTTGTTCGCCCGATTCCGGTGGAGAAATACTAGGGCAGCAAAGCGGTGGCGTATTGCCCAATTTACACTTTGCGCCGAAGGCAAAGCGCGTCATTTACCTCTTTCAAAGCGGCGGACCTTCGCAGTTGGAATTATACGATTACAAGCCGTTACTCAACAAAATGCGCGGCGAAGAACTCCCCGAATCCGTCCGCGACGGGCAACGCCTCACAGGGATGACTTCCGGGCAAGACAGCTTTCCTTTAGTCGGTTCACATTACGGATTTGCGCGATACGGGCAGAGTGGAACGTGGATAAGCGACCTCCTGCCACACACCGCCAAAATCGCCGATGACATCTGCGTCATCAAATCCATGTACACCGAAGCCATCAATCACGACCCGGCGGTGACTTTCTTTCAGACGGGTTCGCAGCAGCCGGGCAGACCCGCGATTGGCTCGTGGTTGAGTTACGGTTTGGGTAGCGAAAATGACAACTTGCCGGGCTTTTGTGTCTTGCTGTCGCGCGGTACGGGGCGACCTTTCGGGCAGCCGTTGTACTCGCGTTTGTGGGGCAATGGCTTCTTGCACTCGCTGCATCAGGGCGTGCAATTCAGGTCGGGCAAAGACCCCGTTTTGTTTCTCAACGACCCCGAAGGCATGAGCAAAGCCAGTCGCCGAAAGATGCTCGACCAAGTGGCACACCTCAATCAACTCCAATTCGACGAACTCGGCGACCCCGAAATCCAAAGCCGCATCTCGCAGTACGAAATGGCGTACAAAATGCAAACTTCCGTCCCCGATTTGATGGATGTCTCCAAAGAACCCGACCATATATATAAGATGTACGGACCGGACTCAACGGTGCCGGGAACATTCGCAGCGAACTGCCTTTTGGCGCGTCGATTGGCAGAAAAAGACGTACGATTTGTGCAACTCTACCACATGGGCTGGGACCAACACGACAACCTCCCCACCCAAGTCAAAAACCAAGCGCAAGACGTTGACCAAGCCTCCGCCGCACTCATCATGGACTTGAAACAACGCGGGATGCTCGAAGATACGCTCGTCATTTGGGGCGGCGAATTTGGCAGAACCAACTACTCACAAGGCACCCTCACCGACAATAATTACGGACGCGACCACCACCCAAGATGCTTTACGATTTGGATGGCAGGCGGCGGTGTAAAGCCCGGATTCAGCTATGGTGCAACGGATGATTTTGGTTATAATATCGTCGAAAATCCGGTGCATGTCCATGATTTTCAGGCGACTCTGCTACACTTACTCGGCATCAATCACGAGCAATTGACTTATAAATATCAAGGCAGACGATTTAGATTGACGGATGTGCATGGGGAGATAGTGCGTGATATTTTGGCGTAATACGTAGCGCGGCACTTCCAGTCCGCGCCCGTAGAACGCTTCCAGCCCGTTTTCCCGCGTATGATTAGCAAAACTAACGTGGCGCAGTATGACGAGTTCATTTTTTATTTTTTTGGTGAAAAAACGGTTGCGTTTGAGTGCATCAAAAAACGCAACCACATCAGCATTATCAACATTTTTTTGGCAACATCGCTTCACCCACATCAGCGAAAAAACACACCACGTAACACTTTGCTTACTGAGGTACTTTATTCAGAGTTTTGCTTTCTTTTTAAAGTTTCACAATTAACCATAGAATGTTGTAAATTAGAGGACAAATTTTACTTGCCTTGCATTTCCAAAATGCAAGGCAAGTAGACTTCCCGAAAATTTCGATAATATTTTGGCATAACGCACACGTAGCGCGGCACTTCCAGTCCGCGCCGTAGAACGGTGCTTCCAGCCCGTTCCTGCGTATGATGAGCAAAACTAACGTGGCGCGGACTGGAAGTACCGCGCTACATTTAACGAAATGATAAGGCGACAATTCATCAAAAATATATCCGCCTGTGCATTAGGCGGACTCACGTTTGGCAATATTTTCACCAATAAAAAAAAGTGGAAAGATGTCATCGTCGGGCATAACACGCATCGGTACAAAATCGACTTGAACTGGGGCGCACTCAACAGCCGATTTTATCCTGTTAATGATTGTCATGAAATGGTGCAGGACTCGCGCGGACGAATTGTTTTATTGACCAATCACACCAAAAATAATGTGATTATTTATGATAAAAAAGGGTTTTTGCAGGAAGTTTGGGGAACGGAATTTCCGGGCGCACACGGGCTGACTTTGCATGTAGAAAACGGTGAAGATATGCTCTACATCGCTGATAATAATCGTCACGAAGTCATCAAAACGACGATAGACGGCAAGGTCGTTCAGGTATTTCCCTATCCAAAAGAAAGCGGTAAATACGAAAAAGCCGACCAATACATTCCCACTGAAACCGCCATCGCTGCGAATGGAGATGTCTATGTAGCAGACGGTTATGGATTGCAATATATTTTACACTATAATGCAAAAGGCGAATTGCTCAACACATTCGGCGGACGCGGCGAGGGCAACAAACATTTCGACAACGCACACGGCATCTGCATAGACACACGCGCAGGTACACACACGCTACTCATCACCGACCGTATGAAAAACCAAGTCAAACGCTTTTCTATGCAAGGGCAATTATTAGAGGTGATTGACTTGTCGGGTGCGTATATTTGCCGACCTGTGATTCATGGGGAATACGTTTATTTTGCTACGATTTGGTCGGGTGATGGTGGGACGAATACTGGTTTTATTTCCATTTTGGATAAAAATAATCAACTCATTTCTGCGCCCGGTGGCAGTACACCGCAATACGAAAATGGGCAGTTGCAACGGATGTATCAGACCTTAAAAATTTTCCAACATCCGCATGATGTATGTGTGGATGAGGATGAAAATTTGTATGTGGCGCAGTGGAATTCAGGTAAATCTTATCCAATAAAAATGTACAGGGTTTAATTGATAATGGAGAATGTATAATTGATAATTAGTTTATTGTGAAGGAAATGTATTATAATCGGCAAGTTAAATTAGAACGAAAAGTATCTCCCCCTTTGGAGGGGGCAGGGGGGAGGAATACGCGGCTTATCAGTCTAATTTTACTATTAATTGCAAATATCTTCCTTACAAATTGTTATCAAAAAAACGTCCAAAAACTAACCGTCAACGACGCGGCACACCCTGCCCTACTCCAGACCCAACAAATCCAACTCAGCACACCCAACATACAAGTAGATTCTTTGTTATTCATAAAATCAGCGCGAGTCAGTTTGGATTTTACCTTACTGGAAACAGAAATTTATTACACCTTAAATAATGAAAAACCGCAAAAATATGATGCTCCATTCGACATTCAGAAAAGCACCAACATACGTGTACAAGCACGAAAAAGCGGTTTCCAAAACAGCGATTGGATAGAGACAACCTTAATTAAGGTAAATAATAAAACACAACATGCCAATATTGAAGTCAAGCCCGAAGCCCACGAAAATTATCCGGCAACAGGTGCGACGTCTTTGATTGATTTACAAAAGGGAACTTTGAATTTTCGGGCGGGGCAGTTTTGGTCGGGCTTTCAGGCGGAGGAAGTGGTAGTCCGTTTGAATTTTGAAGGGATGACGGAGGTAGAAAAAATTTATTTATCTTTATTGTCTGACCATAATTCTTGGATATTTTTGCCCAAGCAAATTGAGGTGTGGAATGAGGAGGAATTGCTCGGTGCAATTGATTTGAATGAACCCAAAGCCGCCGAAAAATCTGCCTTGAAATCTATTGCCGTTAATATTACACCAAATAAGTATAAAGAATTGATAATCAAAATTTTAAATCATAAAAATATTCCGGATTGGCACGCCGGAAAAGGTACGCCGCCGTGGTTCTTTATGGATGAAATATTTGTAGAATAAACGCCCCTTCAAAACCTTAAAGAGAACCGTCATTCCGCACCCCGATGCGGAATCTGCTGAACGCAAGAGCGCGATTTTGAATATGTAGAGAAAATTCATGAATTTTCTCTACATATTCGACATTGTGCCAAGACTTAAAAGATTCTGCATCGGGGTGCGGAATGACGGTTGATTTATGTCAGAACTCATCGGAAGATTTCACCCACTTATCGTACACTTGCCTATTGGGATTTTAGTGTTGGGATTTCTCATGGAGTTGTTTAGTCGCTTCAAGGGAGACAAACAGGACGCAGGGACAAATGTAGGGACAGGGCATGCCCTGTCCCTACGTCCTGCCTTGTCGTTTGTGTTGAAAGTGGCGGTGGTGTCCGCAGTGGTCGCTTGGTTTACGGGGTGGATAATGCCGAAGGAAGGGGAATTTGACGAGGCTTTGGTGCGTTGGCATTTTTGGTCGGCAGCGGGCTTGACGGTGTGTACGGTGTTGGTTTATTTTTTATATGAAACAAAAAATATACGTTTACAAAAATACTATTTTCCGGCGTTTTGTTTGGCGATGTTGTTGCTGACTTTGACGGGGCATTACGGCGGTAGTCTGACGCATGGTGCGAATCATTTGACTGCGCCTTTAACCGCTAAAAAAGTTGCTAAAGTAAATGATGTCAATACTTTACAAATATACGCTGATGTCATTGAACCTATTTTTAAGCAAAAATGTTGGAGCTGCCATAACGAAAGCAAACAAAAAGGTGGCTTGCTGATGACGACGCCCGAAGCCCTCAAAAAAGGCGGTGATGGTGGTGCGATTTTCGTAGCGAATGATGCGGCTGCAAGCGTTTTTGTACAACGATTGCACCTACCTTTAGAAGATGAAAAACACATGCCACCGGAAGGTAAAGTCCAATTGACCAAAAACGAAATTCGCCTGATGGAATGGTGGATTACGCAAGGCGCGGATTTTGAAAAAACGGTGGGCGAAGTGGAAAAACCCGACCAAATAAAAGAGATTTTAAAGTCCTATGAAGAACGCGAATATACCGTTGATACGAAAGGTTTGAAAGCAATTGCACCGGAAAAAATTACAAAATTAGCGAAGAATGGAATTACGGTGATTCCTTTGAATGAGGAAAGTCCCTTGGTGTATGTGAGCATGTCGCGCGATACTGCATTGAGCAATAGTAAACTTAAACGCTTGAAAACCATTAAAAAAAATATAGCAGAAATTGACCTTTCGTTTTCCAATATGAATGATAAATGGATGTCGCATTTGGGTGCGTTTGAAAATTTAACCAAAATAAAACTGCAACACACGCAAGTCACCTCGAAAGGTTTGCGGCATTTGGACGACCTTGAATATTTGCAATCGCTCAATCTGTATGCCACCGAAATTGATGATAAGTGCTTTGATATTTTCGGAGAAATGGAGGCATTGGATGCCTTATATCTTTGGCAAACAAAGGTCAACCCCGAATCGGTCAAGACCTACGCAGAAGCGCACCCTAGAGTCAAGGTCAATTACGGCGTTGATGAAAATACCTTTAGCGATGTCCAACTGAAACCGCCTGTGATTATGGCTGAAAAAGATATGTTTGAAGATACTTTGCGGGTGACTTTGGGCGGTACTTTCAGAGATGTGGCGGTGTATTATACCTTGGATGGTACTGTGCCTGACACGACTTCGATGCGATATAATGAGCCGTTTCTTATCGACAAAACGACATTGGTAAAAGCAATTACTACGAAAGAAGGTTGGCAGACTTCGGGCGTCGGAGACGCTACTTTCGTCAAAGCAGGATACAAAATTGCCAATATTCGACTCAGCAGACCGCCACACGAAAGGTATCAAGCCAAAGGCAAAAAAACCTTAATTGATTTTGAAAAAGGCGAGATTTTCACAGACGGAAAATGGCTCGGCTACGAAGCCGAACACCTGACCACAACGCTGGATATTGGTGAGAATCAAGCGGTTAAGGGTGTGGTCGTCAGTGCGTTGGAAGATACGAACAGTTATATCTTTTTTCCAAAAGCTATAAAAGTAGCGACCTCGAAAGACGGCAATTCATTCAAATCACAAACCGACATCAACATCCCGATTGCCAAAGAAGGTCATCCGCCGGAAACCAAATCTTTCCTCCTGAATTTTGAGGAGACCGAAGCACGATACGTACAAGTCAACATTCTCGGGACGCTCAAAAATCCCAAATGGCATCCCGCTCCCGGCGCGAAAAATTGGATTTTTGTGGATGAGATTTTGGTGAATTAATGAGTGAATGAGTGAATTTTGAATGAGTGAATGTTTTTAATGCGAGTTGCCTAAAAAGGTTGGTCAACATTCGATATTGAGTCATAATTAGCGAGAAAGTAGTGTGAGAGATGAAGTAAATTTAGAGAAGTGATTATGTTGGATATTTTTTTTAATGTTGAATGAAGCGGTACTGCCCAAAAGTGGTTTTAATGATAGCTTGTTGTTGTTTTGCGAAAAGTTGTTGGCAACCGTTTTTTCCATAAAAAAATAAAAAAATACGTTTGTTTTGGTATAAAATATTGACAATCAAGGCTATAAAATTTAGAGCGTGGAACAAAAAAAGCACAGAGCAAAGACCCTGTGCTAGATACTAACTTTACTAAAACATTTTTTGGTTATTCCATGATTGTCACTTTTTTCGTGGCATTTCCTTTGTCGGTGGTCAGAGAAAGGATGTACATACCGCCCGATATTTGGTAGTTGTCAAGAGGCAATCGGGCAGTGTGTTGTCCTGCGGTTTTTGTGCCGGAAGCTTGGTCGAAAGTCGCAATATGACTGCCGAGTGTGGAGTACAGATTGACGCTGACTTGAGTGGTATTTTTCAAATCATATTCAAGAATAAGATAATCCTTCGTCGGATTCGGATAGACATTGAAAGACAGCTCATTATTGAGATTTGTAGTGGAAGTCAATAGCGGTTCAAAAACAGCAATCAAGGTATCGGCAGATGCCAAAGTAAGGCGAGCGATGCGCGTATTTTCATTGGGGGAAATGACATTACCTGCGGTGCTGACCCAATGACTAAATTCGTATTCATCTTCAAAGTCGTTAAAAACTTTTGCTTTGATATTATTTTCCATTCCACCAAAATAATCGCCGCTCCATGGGAATGTTTCAATGTCGAGTGTATTCAGGTCTATCTCTCCAACTCCCTCTGGTTCAGTCATTAAGGTAAGGTTGTATGGTCCTGTGAGTTCGTTATAACACTCTATCATACCATCATCGAGGAGCATACATCGTTGTTCGATAAAATCTTTGAGGTCTTGCACATTGTCTTGCCATTCGGTCATCGTACCGCCCCAACGCGCTATCTGCCCCGGCATTTCCGGTTTGATAACTGCCAACATTCTATCCAATGTTTCCATCATATTTTCACAGGAATAGGTTGTATTCATCATATCCGCATAACGCGAATAATACAACTGCCGAAAGGTCGAATTTTCTTCCAATAATTTGAGGAATATCTTTTCGTGTTTGCCGACATTCCCCGCAATTTCGCCACTGCCACCAGCACCATTTGCAAATCCATTGTATATATTTTGACACGTATCATCCCAAAGAACACCACAGCAAAAGCCGTCTTGTTGGATAGTTTGTATAAAAAATGAATCCGTAGCCGGATAAGGAGAAGAACCGTTCAAGATAGTCGGACAATCCTCCGGTGGCGTATTGATGCCACCGCCACCAAAGGTACTAAAAAACTCATCCATAGAATCAGAAATTTCTTC
>CALHBW010000494.1 GCA_937930625.1 uncultured Saprospiraceae bacterium
CAAAGTTGTCGAAAATTGGGAAGACCTAAACGACCCGAACCTCGACCTTCACGAAACCCAAGACCAAAATATCAATAGAGAAGAAAAGTATTTTCAATGTGCAAAATACCAACTTGAATTTATCACAGATTTTATCGAAAAGCAAAATAATGACAATGCCCTGTACATTCTTTTTGGCGACCATCAACCCCCTTTTATCACCCAAGAAAAACATGGATTGGAAACTCCGATACACGTCATCACCAAAAATAAAGATTTTCTGACCAGTTTCTATGAACAAGGATTTTCGGAAGATATGATGCCCCATAAAGATATTACGTCGTTGAGACACGAAGGCTTTTATTCCTTATTTATGCAAGCATTAAATAAGAATTACGGAACGAAGCCCGACATGGAATTACCTTATTTACCGAATGGCATAGAATTTAAAAATAATGATTAATTTGACGTGATGATAAAATTTACATTTAATTGATTATGAGGGTTTAATGCTGTTCTTCATTTGCAAAAGCCCCTGTTTTTGACAAGTTGTTCAAGCATGTCAAGTTCAATGTGGTCATAGATAATGTGTAAACGCAACTTTGTGAATGCCCATTTTCTGAATGCCTTGTACTTTTTGTTACAAAAGATTCTGAAACTTTGACAAACCATTGCTCTGAAAATACAAGCCGCTAATTTTTTGATAAACGTCTTTGCATCCACACTTTTCGTTTGTTGAATTTTTAGGGTATCTTTGAGTAGTTTGAAGAACTGTTCAATTTTTGTTCTTTGAAAAAATCGTCGCCGGATAAATTTAGCCTTGACATTGAGGCCATTACAAAAGATGACACTCACTTTATCGGAGCCGTTGAATCGAAAAAAGAGTAAGGTCACTTGTCTGTCTTGAGATTGATAGTATCCCTTTTTTCTTAGTGAAAAAGGTTCAGGTTCAATATTTTGAATCTTACACTTGGCTAAATATTGTTGCTCCTTTTTCAAAAATACTTTTTCGATGAACTCATTGAGCTTCATGTCGTAACGACCTATCTGAAATTTGTGATTCTTTTTAGGTACACCGACAAATCGAATGTTATTGTCCTCACAATACTTAATTGATTTTTATGATGATTGGATAACGTAAAGATAATGCTTTTGACAGACTTTTTCAATGGGCGATAGCTTTTGAGTAGGTGAAGATTTTGCACATACTGAATCCCCCGAATTTGAGAAACTTAACCAAGTTCCATTCAAATTGACCCCAATTCCCTTGTCAATACAATAAAATTTTAATAATATTGTATTTTTAACACAAAATAGAAACTACAAGAAGTAAGTTTAAACTTAAACTTGCACTTAAACTTAAACTTAATGGGTTTACCCAACATACGAGTCAGCGTAGATGCGGTAGTCTTTGGGTATGATTCCAAAGAGTGCTTATCTGTGCTGCTGATTAAACGCAAAGTTGCGCCATATAAAGGCGAGTGGGCATTGCCGGGCGGCTTGGTGCAAGAGGCGGAATCGCTTGAGACGGCAGTACACCGCGAGCTACGCGAAGAAACGGGCATTACGGTCAATTATTTGGAGCAACTCTACACCTTCGGAACGCCCGAACGTGACCCGCGCAACCGCGTAGTGACGGTGGCATATTATGGCTTGGTGCGTCAATCCAAATTTGACCTCTATGCTGCTACGGATGCTGCTGATGCCAAGTGGTTTCACATTGATGATACGCCCGCACTCGCTTTCGACCATCAACAAATTCTTGCCACCGCCACCGACCGATTACGCGCCAAACTCTCCTACGAACCCGTCGGCTTTGAACTCTTGGACGAAAAATTTCGCTTCTCCGACCTCCACCAACTCTACGAAACTATCTATGGGCGCGATATTGACCGCCGCAATTTCAAAAAGAAATTCCTACAACTCGACATCCTCGAAGAATTGCCCGAAAAAGTCAGTGAAGGCAGAGGCAGACCGAGTGCTTTATTCAAATTTGACCAAAAGAAATACTTCGCACTGAAGGAAAGGGGAATGTTATTTCAGGTTTGACGAGTTGACGGTTTGATGAGTTGACGAATTGATGAGTTGATGTGTTGACGAGTCAACGAATAACGAGTCAACCAATCAACGAATAACGAAATCAACCAATCAACGAATAACGAAATCAATGAAAAATAGTGTATTTATAGCAACGAGTCTGGACGGTTATATTGCCGACAAAGATGGTGGGATAGATTGGCTCAATTCAATTCCTGAAATTAATAGCATTGATACGGGGTATAAGGCATTCACGGCTCAAATTGATGCCCTTGTGATTTCGAAACGGTGTGTAGTTTTGATATAGATTGGCCCTACGAAAAGCCTGTTTTTGTAATGAGTCGCACCATCGCAAAAATCCCTGAAAAACTCCAAGATAAGGTCTTTCCGGTCAAAGGAACATTAACCGAGATTTTAGAACAAATCCATCAAAAAGGCTATCACCGATTATATATAGATGGTGGCAAAGTCATTCAAAGTTTCTTAAAAGAGGACTTGATAGATGATATGATAATCACCGTTATTCCTATCTTATTGGGCAATGGTATTCCTTTGTTTGCCGACCTTCCCAAGCCACTTGATTTTGAGTGCAAAAAATCAATCGTTTTTTTAGATAAGGTTGTTCAGAATCATTTTATAAGAAGAAAAACGTAATTCACGCATTCAAAATTCACTCATTCACTCATTCACTCATTTTTTATATTTATAACTCTAAAAAATATTCTTTTCTAATTGCTTCATTATCAGATTATTATATTTTTATGTGTAAAAATTACACAAAATAATTTGCGTACTATTCTTTTTTCATTTAAATTTGTGTCAAAAATACACAAAATATGAAATTCTTGAATCTTGATAATCAATTTGAACCGCTTGGCAAGTCCATCGAATTTGAACATTTCACCTTCACAGGTGGAGAGCCACACATTAAAATAAAAGACCCTCTAAGCGCAAATGATGAAGTGACGATTACAACTCGTATTCGCCAATTTAATGATATTGGTTTGCTCTTGCTTGCGGCAGATGCACTGAGACATATGGGCGTTGCGAAGCTGCATTTATTGCTGCCTTATTTTCCTGCTGCCCGACAAGATAGGATAGCGGTGACAGGAGAGGCATTGAGTGTAAAAGTTTATGCTGATGTACTCAATTCGGCGAGATTTGACAGCATCACGATACTCGACCCGCACTCGGAAGTGACACCT
>CALHBW010000495.1 GCA_937930625.1 uncultured Saprospiraceae bacterium
AATTGGGGACTCGGACATGCTACGCGCTGTATGCCCATCATAGATGAGTTGCGGCGACAAGGCGCACGAGTCATTATTGCTTCCGACGGACGCGCCCTGCGGCTGCTCGAAAAAGAATATCCCGATTTGCTCACCCTCGAATTGCCGCCCTACAATATCCGTTATGGTACGGGCAATATGGTTTGGAATATGGCTTGGCAAGTTCCAAAAATCCTTCGCGCGATTTGGCAAGAACAACGTGCCGTTGCCCAAATCATTCGTGAATATCAAGTAGATGGTTTGATTTCCGACAATCGTTTTGGCTGTTGGTCGGCGCAGATTCCTTCTGTATTTTTGACCCATCAAATTCATCTGAAAGTTCCGAATTTATTGGGTTTAGGTGCGTTTTCCAAGTGGAATAATCATCGGCTCATTCGGCGATATACTGAATGTTGGATTCCTGATGCAGAGGGCGAACCCAACCTCTCCGGCACACTCTCACACGGGCGCACACTGCCCAATGCGCGATACGTAAGCGTCCTTTCGCGTATGCAAAAAATGCCCGTCGAAAAACGCTACGACATCATCGCTGTACTTTCCGGTCCCGAACCGCAACGTACTTTTTTTGAAGAGAAAATTCTCGAACAAGTTCAAAAATTACCTTATACCACCCTCATCGTAAAAGGAAAAACCGACAGCAACACCCGCACTCAAAATGACCACATTCACACGGTAGCTTATCTCACCAAAAACGACCTCAATGAAGCCATGCTCGCGGCTGATATTGTCATTACACGTTCCGGTTACAGCACTTTGATGGATTTAGCTGCGCTACAAAAACGCCGCGTCATCCTCGTCCCTACGCCCGGACAGACCGAACAGGAATACCTCGCCCAACGATTTCATAGGCAAAATATATTCTTCTATCAAAATCAAGATAAATTAGATTTGGAAACTGCAATTCATTCGTTGTCAACATTTAAAGGCTTGGATATGGAAGTTAATGAAGAAAAATTGAAACAAGCAGTGCAGGATTTTTTGATGAAAACGTAAAACGATTTTGCAAATCGTCATTCACGTTATATATTGCTAATTTGTGCGACGATTTATATTAGTTTTGAAAAAATTTCGTTCCATACTCGCAGGGTTGAAACCCTGCGCTTTTGTG
Source organism: uncultured Saprospiraceae bacterium (assembly GCA_937930625.1). Lineage (GTDB taxonomy): Bacteria > Bacteroidota > Bacteroidia > Chitinophagales > Saprospiraceae > JAHDEO01. Next base: position 1,148 of record CALHBW010000495.1, read on the forward strand.
ATGTACACGTTAGTTTCGCAAAAGCGGTGGGTAACCCACCGTGAATCAATAGAACGCTTTTTTTCAAATTCAATTAAAATCGTTTTACGTTTGTCCTATATTCAGGTGAAAAATTATGACTAAAAAAAGCTATTTCGACGATGTATATGATTTCGTCCGCGAAGTACCGCATGGACGTGTGACAACCTATGGCACTGTTGCCAATGCACTCGCTTTGGGGTCAGCGCGAATGGTGGGTTGGGCATTGAACCAATGCTTTGGTGCAGAACCGCCTGTTCCCGCACACCGCGTTGTCAATCGTAAAGGGGAATTGAGCGGTAGAATCCATTTTTCAACACCTACTTTGATGCAAGAATTATTGGAAAGCGAAGGAATCATCATCGAAGACAATGTGATTCAAAATTTTGAAGAAGTCCTATGGATACCCGATTGGTGAACTGTAGCGCGGCACTTCCAGTCCGCGCCACGTTAGCTTTGCATACACGCGGAACGGGCTGGAAGCACCGTTCTACGGAAACGCGGACTGGAAGTACCGCGCTACGATTCAAATCCCTATCTTTGCCCATCGAATGAATAATCAATACAAAAAGGATGCGCCCATCAAATTTGCGGTGGTCGGCTGCGGACACATCGGCAAGCGACACGCGCGCACGATACGTGTACATGCGGAAGCCGAGTTGGTGGCATTATGTGATATTGCATCAAAAGAAAAATTGGGCATTGAGGAATTTGATGTACCGATTTATACGGATTTAAATATTTTATTAAATACTGAAAAAGAAATAGATGTCGTCTGTATCTGCACACCAAATGGCTATCATACCGCGCAGTGCATACAAGTACTCGAGGCGGGTCGGCATGTAGTCTGTGAAAAGCCGATGGGTTTGCGAAAGGCGGATTGTGAGCAAGTCATTCATAAAGCATTGACGGTTGGTAAGCAGGTGTTTTGTGTGATGCAAAACCGCTATTCGCCGCCTGCGGTTTGGTTGAAAGAATTGGTGGACGGACAGATTTTGGGTGATATACATACGATGCAATTGAATTGTTATTGGAATCGGGATGACCGTTATTATCTGAAGGATGGCAAAGCACACGCGTGGCACGGTACAATCGCGCAAGATGGCGGTCCCTTATTTACCCAATTTTCTCATTATGTGGATTTGATGTATTGGTTGTTTGGCGATATTGAGAATATAGAGGCGCGTTTTGAAAATTTTACCCATCGTCATTCTACTGAATTTGAAGATACGGGTATTGTGTCCTTTAATTTTGTACAGGGCGGTATGGGTTGTCTGAATTATTCGACAGCAATCTGGGGGCAAAATATGGAAACAAGCATTACCGTAACCGGCAGCAAGGGCAGTGTGCGTGTAGGTGGTCAATACATGGATAAAGTCGAATATTGCCATATTCAAGACTACCAAATGCCCGACCTCAAAGCCACTAATCCACCCAATGACTACGGTACCTACAAAGGCTCTACCAATAATCATGGTTTTGTTTTTGGGAATGTTATTGATGTACTAAAAGGTCGTAAAACTATCACTACCAATGCTTTAGAAGGGATGAAAGTCGTCGAAATCATTGAAAGAATTTATAACGAACGCACGTAGCGCGGCACTTCCAGTCCGCGCCACGCACATAAAGCAAAACTAACGCGGAACGGGCTGGAAGCACCGTTCTACATTTAAACATTCACTCATTGATAATCACAGTTCACTCTAATTTTTCCGCCGAAAAAAAGTACATCATTCGTGTGCTGATGGAGGTGTATTTAGGATTGGAATATTCATTAGAATTTGGAGAAGAACATGCGTATAAACTAACTTTAAAAAACGGTAATTCGCTCACCTTTAAAGATGATTTCTTTAAGCATTTTTCAGAAACAGCAACTTATTTGCACCAAAAAAATATTCCTAAACGGATTCAATTTCTAACATCCGGTTTTGCGCCACTCAATGATATTCCTGTTATTTTTGGGAAAAACGTTATTGAGAATAAAGGACACAAAATTGAATGTGGTATAGATATTTTCGCGAGTTCGTTTTTTATGTTGAGTCGTTGGGAGGAGTTGGTCAATCCGTTGCGGGATGCACATGAGCGTTTTCCGGTACGGGTTTCGTTGGCATTTAAATGTAAGTTTTTGCATCGGGCGGTGGTGAATGAGTATGTGGAATTGCTATGGAATATACTGACTCATTTGGGCGTACAACAAAAGCGAAAATCTCGTCATTTTTCATTCGTACTGACGCATGATGTGGATTTGTCGCAACTTTGGCGCAATTCATTTTCTCCCATAAAAACTATACTAGGAGATATTTTTAAAAGAAAAAATAAAGCCGCTATACGACAGCATTTTAATTATTTTAGAAAGAAAAAAGACCCCTTCGATACCTTTGATGAATTGATGGATTTATCTGAAAATCAGGGACTCCAATCTCATTTTTTCTTTATCGCTGGTGGCAATACACGCTTTGAAGGCAATTATAAAATTGATGATTTTTCCATAAAAAAACTTATCACACGCATACATGAACGCGGACATGTGGTGGGCATACATCCGAGCTACGACACCTACCTTGATGCCACTATGTTGAGTTGGGAAGTTGACGCATTGCGGCAAATGTCGCCACAGCCGGTGAAAGCCGGGCGGCAGCATTTTTTGCGATTCAGTGTGCCGCATACCTGGCAGGCATGGGAAGATAATGGCTTGGAGTGGGACAGTACGATGGGCTATGCAGGTATGGTAGGTTTTCGGTGCGGGACTTGCTATCCGTTTCCGGTATTTAATATCTTGACGCGCAAGGAATTGAACTTGGTAGAACGCCCACTTTTGGTGATGGAGGTGAGTTTGTTTTCGGAAACTTATATGGGCTTGACACAAGCGGAAGCCTTGGTAAAAGTGCAGGAAATTATGGAAACGGTCAGGCAATTTGACGGCGAGTTTGTGCTGCTGTGGCACAATTCTAATTTGGTGCTGAACGGCGAGGATTATTGGGAAACGTATAAGGCGATTTTAATGAAAATGAAAATTTAAATGAAAATAAAAATACCAATGAAAATGAAAATAATTAAATCAAAATGAAAATGAAGAATTGTTTTACGCTTACACTTTGCATCAAAAACCAATTTCGCTAAATTCCTATGTAGTGCCGTAACCCGTTATTCGTTTTTTAACTGACTGACTAATAATCAACAACTTACTGTGATTTTTAATAGTCAATGAATTACGAATTAAACCAGTAGGACGTTTTTTCATTTTAATTTTCATTGGTATTTTTATTTTAATTGCTATTTTCATTAAATAGCGTTACGAGTCGAAAAATTTGATGGTATCGTCTAAGGTGTCTAGGATGCGAATATTGGCGGCATTGCCCTCATAGGTGGATTGCAAGCCGGAAAGCAGCACTTCAGCCAGTGGAAAGGTGTTGCTCAGGGCGTCAATGTAATTTGGCGTGGGAAGTTTGGTGAATGAGGGCGACAGAATGGTGTAAATGTATTTGGGTGTATGAATTTTATACGGCGTTTGCAACTCGTCCAAAGGGATATTTTGTCCGAGATAAATGACCTTATTTCCTCTGGTTTTCAAGAGATAATGTACAAACAGCAGGATTAATTCCTGAATTTCGCCTTCGGGAAGATAGAGTAGAAAAGTCGGTTTTTCGTTATCTTGTTTGAGCGGTAATTGGTCTATTGCCACGATGATTTTTTGACGGATAAGACAAGTGATAAAATGCACTTGTGCAGGATTGACGGAGCCGGTCATCCAGAGAATCGTGAGTTTGCTGAGGAAGGGATTGATGACCTCCAACATGGTTTTTTCCAAGCCGATTTGCTTGATGTTGGTGCTGACTATCCGATTAAATTTGTACTCGTCCATCTCTATCATGGAGATAGTGAGGGCATCCAATTGGGTGGCGTGTTCGGAATTGACTTCGGAGAGGGCAGCTACTTTTTCTGCGATTTCGTTCTCCGACATTTTGGCGATTTTGGAGATTTTGAAACCATTGCGATTGAGGACGCCGACATTGAGCAGATAACGCAGATCTTCGTCTGTATAGTAGCGGATATTCGTCTGAGTACGATTTGGTTGTATCAACGAATAGCGTTTTTCCCATATCCTGATGGTATGGGCTTTGATGCCTGATAATTGTTCCAAATCTCTTATCGAATATACTGCCATTTGTTAGTCGATAGTCAATGGTTGATAGTCCGTAGTTAAGGAAAACCAACTCAAATGCTTGTAAATCAATAACCTGTAAGGCTACTGATGCTTAATGGGGTAGTGAAACAAGCTTGTTATAAAAAAGTTTAGATAAGTAGGCAAGTTCATCAAGGTAGTTGACACTTTTACATCTAATGTAAATTAATGTAAAATGTAAAATAATAAATGTAAAATGTAAAAGTTGTAGGACGCGAGTGGATGCGAGACATCTCTATTTTATTGATTTTTAAATTTTTAAACAATAAAAAAACGAAAATGTATTGTACACGTACTACAAGCACTTTTACATTTTAAACTGTCATTTCTATTAAATTTTTTCGAGTTATTAAACGTTCCGAATGAGGTCATTTTTTTGTTGAAATTCAATATTTTCATTTTCATTGATATTTTCATTTTCATTACAATATTTTCATTCTATAATGGATAAAGCTTTAATTATTTTCATAAAAAATCCCGAACGCGGCAAGGTAAAAACACGCCTCGCAGCCACACTCGGCGATGACAAAGCCTTGTCAATTTATAAACAACTCCTTGAACATACGAGGACAATCTGCGAACAAGTAGAGGCAGACCGCTTATTGTTTTACAGCAATTTTATCGAACAGGATGATGCCTGGCAAGGCAAGGATTTTAAGAAATTTGTACAGGTAGGCAATGATTTAGGTGTACGTATGCAGACTGCTTTTGAAGAAGCTTTTGAGCGATATGCTTATCGAAAGGTCGTAATAATTGGCAGTGATTGTGCCGATTTGACAACCGACATAATCACTGCTGCTTTTCTACATTTGGAGCATCACGACATGGTCATAGGACCATCTAATGACGGGGGCTATTATTTATTGGGAATGAGACAATTGTTTACGCCCGTTTTTGGGCAAAAACAATGGAGTACCCCCTCTGTTTTGGAGGAGACACGGGTGGATATTGAAAACGCCGGTTTGACGTATTATCTGCTACCACAACTTACGGATATTGATACCGAAGAGGATTATCAGTTGATGGTTGATAGTTCATAGTATTTTTCGCTATGCGAAAAAAGCAATGGAATCGCGTCTGCTATGGTCTATCACTATGCACTAAAAACTATGCACTATGAACTATCAACTATGAACTAAAAACTAAACACTCAATTCCATTTCCTGAAATATCCGCTTGATACGAAGTATAAGTTCAATTGGTTTGAATGGTTTTGAGATAAAATCATTGGCACCCAAACGGGATGCTTCCAGTACGACCTCGTCCAGTTCTAATGCCGATATGACGATGATAGGTGTCTCCTTTTGCTGGTCTTGGCGCACAAAGGTGATTAATTCCAGCCCACTAACATGTGGCATCATAATATCAGCAATAATCAAGTCCGGATCTTCCGTTTGTATTTTATCTATAGCAACTTGCCCATCTTCTGCTCTGATGACCTCGTAGCCTTGTTTTTTCAATCTAAATTCGAGTGCCGTGAGCATGATTTCTTCATCTTCACAAATAAGAATTTTCATCGTGGATGTACATTTAGAGGCGAATAAAATGTAAGTTCGAAGGACGGTTTTGTCCGTACAAGTTCAAATTCAAAAATCACCTTGTTTTTTGTATTAGCAATCAAAAAAAATTGCAGTCTTGGAGAACTTGCTCACGCACTTACGTTTGTAAAAGTATATTTTTTATTTAAATAATAAAAATATTTCATCGTTTTTAAGCGAGATTCATCAGTTTGTCTCTTGCATCTTGTAGTTCGGGCAATGCTTTTGCATAAAGCTCTGCTACCTTGTTTACAAGCATTGGTATAGTTTCAGCAATTTCTTCCTTAGATAAACCTGAATTTTGGCGTTCCCAAAGCGTTTTATCTATCTTTTTATTGGTTTCGCTCAATTCTTCAAAGCCAATATAAGGCAGTGTAGATTTCATTTTGTGACTCACCTGCTTGAGTTCATCCCAGTTCTGTTCAGCAGCTAATTTCTGCATTTTTTCAAACTCTCCTTTGGGTTCAGTAAGCAACATGTCGAGCAAGATACCTTTCATATCTACATCTCCATCCGACATGAGTTCTAAGTAACTTAAATCAATGTGTTTGTAGTTGTCCATATTGTCCCTTAAAATAATATTTAGATAATGTTTTCTATAAAATCTCAAATTCCAAATTCCAAATTCCAAATTCCAAGGTTTTCATATTTGGTGCTTGGAGTTTGGTACTTGTTATTTCCCTAAGCCATCACATTTACTTCCATTCTCTCTTTTTTAATTTTTTTTTGTACCCAACTATCAATTTTAGCGATGGCTGCGGGCCAGTCATTGACCGGTTTCACAATACAACCTTGCATTCCGACGGTCTTAAACTTATCACTATCCACAACATCTGCATGAGCAGTCATGGCAAGTATTGGTAAGACTTCCGCTGTTATGTTGAGTTCTTTTCGGATATACTCGGTGGCTTCGTATCCGTCCATGATGGGCATCTGTATATCCATCAGTACAAGATCGAACTCCTGCTCGCGTAGTATCTCTGTAGCAATTTGTCCGTTTTCTGCGATAGTTAGTTCAAATCTTCCCGTTCTTTCCAATTGCTTTCGGGTTACTAATTGGTTCATTTTATTGTCTTCTGCCAATAGTACGGGTATCTTTTTGGTGGGAGTTCCATTTTGTCCTTCAGGAGGTTTAACAGTTGGTGCTTTCTTTCCCGGCGGATTAATATATATTGGGGGTATTCGTTTTATCCCATTCAAGAGACTTTCATCTCCCTGTTCCAGTAGTACGTCGAATGAAAACACCGAACCGACACCGGGTTCACTACTCACCGTAATGTCTCCGTCCATCAGGTTGATAATTCTTTTGACAATCGACAGCCCTAAACCAATGCCTTCATAGTATTTTTTCTGCCCGTCTCTAACCCTCATAAAAGGTTCAAATATCATCGGCAGTTTATCTTCCGGTATGCCTATTCCGGTATCTTCCACCCTAAAACCCAATCGTACTTTTTCTCCCTCACCGGGTTCTATCATCTCAACATGTATGCTGACTTTACCTTTCTCTGTAAATTTGAACGCATTGCTGACAATATTGATAAAGACTTGATTCAGGCGTTTTTCATCACCCATTATACATCTCGGTACATTTTTATCTATCTCAATATTAATAGCCACATCTTTTGCCGATGAATACTGAATATTAATCAGATTCATCAATACATCATGCAAATCAAACGCTCCTTTTTCCAATTGAATATCCTGAATTTTTTGGAGTTCGAGAATATCGTTAATCATTTTGAGCAGATGTTCAGATTGACTTTTGACCGAAGATAAATAATCCAATTGCTCTTCTCCAAAATCTTCTTTCAACAACAAATCTACCAAACCCATAATCGCATTCATGGGAGTACGCATTTCATGGCTGACCGTAGTGAGCAATTCTCCTTTCATTTGCTCTCTTTCCTCTGCTCTCGCTTTTTCTTCACGAAGTTTTTCTGCTTCTTTCTGTGCTTCCTCCAATCTGAGGTTAGTCCGGTTTCTTTCTATGGCATACCGCAGTGTCTTTGCCAAATAATCTGAACCAAAATTTCCCTTAACAAGATAATCCTGCGCTCCTGCTTGCAAAGCACGAATACCAAAGTTGGTATCTTCCATGCCTGTAAATACAATAACATTTGCTTTTGGATGCGCTGCCAATAATGTCTCTAAAGTCTCAAAACCATTGCTGTCCAACAAATTGAAATCCAGCAATATGACATCAAAAAGCGTCTCATCCAATGCTTTTATCGCACCTTCGAGCGTTCTTTCGTTGACAATCTCATTATCTTTTAGGTCAGACTCGCCGAGGAATATTTCCACAAGGCGAACATCTCCCGGATTGTCTTCTACCAATAATATTCTAAATTGGGCATCTTTATACATACTTATCTCATTGTGTTATCGGGAATGATGAATTGAACAAGATGTAGCTTTAGTAACAATAATTTGAGCTATTTTGCTTGTCCCTTTTCACTTACAATTCAATCATTAATTACCCTTAAGTATTGTTTGATATTTTCTATTTGAAAACCAATATTGTCTTTAGTGAAAGAAATTAAATAAATTCGACAGAAATGCGCCGTTATTTTTCTTTGTAAAAGGCTTAAAAAAACTGAGCATAGCCGAGCTATACGAAGTCTTTTTTAAGTTTTTTACAATGGAAAAGAACAAGCATAGCTGTCG
>CALHBW010000496.1 GCA_937930625.1 uncultured Saprospiraceae bacterium
AGTCACCATCGACTTAACGTATAATGACTTCGCCGAAACCACGATAGACAATATCTTCTGTCTGGGCAGCGGTTCAAATGTCACGGTCAATGGCAACGTTTACGATGAAACAAACCCAAGCGGTACGGAGACTTTGCAAACGACAACAGGCTGCGATTCCATCGTAACAATAGATTTAACGTATAATGATTTCGCCGAAACGACGATAGACAATATCTTCTGTTTAGGCAGTGGTTCAAATGTCACAGTCAACGGCAACGTTTATGACGAAACGAACCCAAGCGGTACGGAGACTTTACAAACAACGACAGGTTGCGATTCGATAGTCACGATAGACTTAACATATAACGACTTCGCCGAAACGACCATAGACAATATCTTCTGCTTAGGCAGCGGCGCGAATGTCACGGTGAATGGCAACGTTTACGATGAAACGAACCCAAGCGGTACAGAGACTTTGCAAACGACCACAGGCTGCGATTCCATCGTAACAATAGATTTAACGTATAATGATTTCGCCGAAACGACGATAGACAATATCTTCTGTTTAGGCAGCGGAGCGAATGTCACGGTCAACGGCAACATTTATGATGAAACGAACCCAAGCGGTACAGAGACTTTGCAAACAACCACAGGCTGCGATTCCATCGTAACAATAGACTTGACTTTTAATGAATCGGTAGAGACGCTGATAGACAACGAGTTCTGTACAGGTAGTGGTTCAAGCGTAATGGTGGATGCTATGGTGTTCGACGAGACCAATCCTTCAGGTGTGGTGACACTTCAAACCCAAACAGGTTGTGATTCTATCGTTACCATTGACCTAAGTTACATTGATAATTTAACGGGTGAAGAACTCTACACAGGTTGCGAAGGTGATGGATATAGCGTAATGGTGAACGGCATTGTCTATGATGAATCCAATCCTACGGGTATGCAGACGATACCAACAGCAAGTTGCGATAGTATTGTTACGATTAACCTGACATTTGACGAGACATTAACCGGTGAGGAAAATTACGCAGGATGTATGGGTGATGGGTATAGTGTGATGGTCAATGGCGTCATTTACGATGAAAATAACCCGACGGGTACGGAGTCTATAACAACAGCTACTTGCGATAGTATCGTTTCTATTAACCTGACATTTGAAATGAATGTAACAGGCACAGAAACCTATACAGGCTGCATCGGCGATGGATATAGCGTAACGGTTGGCGGTGTGGTTTACGATGAATCGAATCCAATCGGTATGGAAATTTTACAATCTACCAATGCCTGCGACAGTATCGTTACCATTGATTTGGATTTCTCATCGGCACTTGCGGGTGAGGTGATGTACGAAGGCTGTGAAGGCGACGGATTTGAGACAGATATAAACGGCGTAATCTATAACGAAGCCAACCCGACGGGTATGGAGACCCTCGTTTCGCCAACAACAGGCTGCGATAGTATTGTCACGATTGATTTGGTATTTAGCCCACCTTCAAGCGGACAAGAACTGTATGCAGGTTGTGAAGGCGATGGCTATAATGTGACTGTTGGCGGTGTGTTGTACGACGAAACTAACCCGACGGGTACTCAAACCCTCACTACTGTGGCGGGCTGCGATAGTATTGTCGCGATTGATTTGACATTTAATCAATCGTTTATGGCAGACGAGTTGTATTCTGGATGTTTTGGTGATGGATATAATGTAATTGTCAACGGCACGGTGTACGACGAAACCAACCCAAGCGGTATGGAAACACTCACCGCAACAACGGGCTGCGATAGTATTGTCACCGTCAATTTGGCTTTCGGTGGTGTAGCGATTAATGGAATTGCAACGACCAACCCAACGTGTAATGGCGACAACAACGGCTCTATCACGATTGACGCGGCTATGGTCGGAACAAATATCACGTTCAGTATCGACGGCGGTACAAGTACACAGGCTTCCAATGTCTTTGAGAATCTTGTTGGTGGCATTTATGCCGTTGTTGTGAGTGACGGTAGTGGTTGTGATAATACACAAAATGTAGAATTGACCCAACCGGACGCCATCGAACTGAGCTTGACAGGCGGCGGCGAATCATGTATGGGTGGCGACGGTGAAGCTACGGTAATAGCCACTGGCGGCACAGGCGATTATACCTATCAATGGGATGATACCAATGGACAAACGGGCGGAACTGCCGGCGGCTTGGATGCCGGTCAGTATAATGTTACGGTACAGGATGCCAACGGCTGTATAGCGACAGGCGGCGTCACGATTGACCCGGCTTCGGGTATTTTAGTGGAGAATATCGTGACTACGCCAAATTCTTGTGGTAATGCAGACGGTACACTTGCGATTATAGGTGCAGGAGGCGAACCGCCTTATGTTTACAGCATTGATGATGGGGGGACTTTCCAAACAGACAGCCTATTTACCGGATTGGCTGCTAGTACGTATAGTATTGTTATTCAGGATAATGACGGTTGCGAAACAACTGCAACGGCATCAGTCATTCCCGATGGAGAACTTGATTTCCCGCTTGTGGATACCCTATACATCTTGAATGGCGGTACTGAAACAGTCGTACTACCCGGTGGTGCCAATTACGATTGGTTTCCGATGATTGGTTTGGAATGTAATGACGATTGTAGCGTAGTGGATATTTTGGTATCGGAAGAAACGGTGTATTCCGTAACCGCTACGACCTTCGATGGCTGCGAGGTCACACAAGAATTGGTCGTGATTCCGATTGAAGGCGTCATTGTGCCGGATATTATCTCGCCGAATGGAGATGGAGACAACGAAACCTTCATCCTGCCGGGCGTAGATGATTTCCCGCAAAACGAACTCTCGGTCTTTAACCGTTGGGGAGAACGCGTCTATCACGCCCAACCCTACACCAATGCCGAACCCTGGGACGGCAAAATAAACGGTAAAATCGTACCACACGGTTCGTATTACTATATTTTAGAATTGAACGTAACCGAAATCCCAACCCTCAAAGGACGAGTATTTATTATAGATTAGTGGATTGAGTGATTAGTTTATTTGGTTATTGAGTTTATTAAGTTCATTGAGTTTATTGAGTTGGTTTTTATATTGTAAATTGTTTTAATTTTAAAAAAAGCAAGTTACGCCGAAAAGTAGATGTTTTTATTGAACATGAAATAATTAAATAATAATAAGATTATTTTATAAAATAAAAAATGTGCATATTTTAGTGCAGTCAAAATTTTGACACAGAATCAGCTCAATAAACTTAATGAACTCAATAAACTTAATAAACTCAATAAACCATTCACCCAAAATAAAAATAATGAAACGACTATTAGTTTTCATCTTTTCATGTGCAATGTCGGTATCGGCATTTTCGCAGCAAACTCCCTTGTTTTCATTAATTGATGACAATATTACCCTCATCAATCCGGCGGCATATCGCTCCGAATTTATGTTTAATGATTACAGTTTGTTTGTCAATGCCAGCTATCGCTCGCAGTGGTCGGGCTTTGAGTTTGCGCCAAAAACGACTTTGGTACAAGTGAGTAGCTGGCTGCCCGATTGGAGCAATTGGGATAATTTCGGCAAAACCCGTGTTGGTTTCGATTTTATCATGGACGATATTGACCCTATAAAAACTTATGGTTTTTATGGACAATTTGCCCATCAAGTCCCGTTACGGGACGAAAACCGACACTTTTCGTTCCTCTCCGCAGGTATGAATCTGGGTTTGGTTGCCTTCAATCTGAATACCAACACCCTCACTTCACCCGACCAATATGTGAGCAACATTGATGCGTCGAGTATGACTTTCGATGCGGGAGTGGGCGTGATGTACGGACGCTATCGCAAGCAAAGTGACTATCGCTATGGTGGCAGACGAGGTTATTTTTTCGGCTTGTCAGTACCGCAGGTGGCAGGTATCAATTTTAATGTATCGGACGATGGTAGAAATGTCAATATCGACCGGGTACAACATTATTATGCCATCGGAGGAGCGCAATTTGGCAGCTTCAATAAGATACTTTTCCGCCCCACAGTGATGCTCAATTATGTGCCGAATACGCCGCTACACATGGATGCGCGCCTCGAAGCACAACCAATCGAGCAATTCTGGTTTGGTGTAGGAGGCAGTACGACCAATAAGTCGCTCTCTTTCCGATTAGGCGGAATTATTCCTTTTGATAGCGATTTTGCGCGCGCTTCGCGTGATACTGCCATTCGTATCGGAGCGAGTTATACGCATTTCTTGTCGGAGCTGTATAAGCTCGGAGGTACATACGAAATTACCATTGCATGGATGATTGATAATTATGATTATTGATGAATTGCAATGAGTGAATGAGTGAATGGTTTCAATGAGTGAATGAGTGAATTTTGAATGAGTGAATAAATAATGCGTTAATATTCATTCATTCATTCACTCACTCACTCACTCACTCATTCATTCACTCATTGTAATTGATTCATTCAAAATTCGCTCATTCAAAATTCAAATTCGTACCTTCGCGTCTCATTTTTCAATAAGTACAAGTTTTAATTGTGATAAGTCACTGTTTTTTAGTGATTTACGTCAATTATACTTAAACTTACTCTTGTACTTAAGTAACGAGCAAATAATAAATTCCGCATTTTGACGAGGTTATTTTGTTCTTAGTTTTCTTCTTGAAAGCGGGAGTTTATCAGGATAAATGACTGCTTTCGAGGAGGAAAATAAGGACAAAAGAAGCCGTCCAAATGCGGGAGTTATTATTTACTCGTTACTAAACTTAATTTTTTATGATAATTAGTAAAAATAAAGTCGTATCACTGACTTATACATTGCGCGACGGTAGTGCTTTGGGGGAGGTAGTCGAAGTAGCGGACGAGAAGAATGCACTGACTTTTTTGTATGGCGCGGGCATGATGTTGCCGTCTTTTGAAATGAATATTTCCGAGTTGGAAGCAGGTAGTGATTTTAGCTTTTTATTGAAAGCGGCAGAGGCTTACGGCGAAGTGAACCCCGAAGCAGTCATCGAAGTAGCCAAAAATTCTTTTGCCGACCAAAACGGAGTGGTGAACGAAGAATTATTGCAACTCGGCAAACCGGTTATGATGCAAGACGACCAAGGGCATCGGATGCAAGCAAGAATTGTAGCAGTGACAGCCGACAAAGTGAAGTTGGATTTTAATGCACCAATGGCGGGAAAGGATTTGCATTTTACGGGAAAGGTATTGATTGTACGTGAAGCGACAACGTCTGAAATCGAACACGGACATGTGCACGGACCCGGTGGACATCAACACTAATTTCGTAATTTGACATTGAAAAAATATAGTAACCGTCATTTTGATTGAAATTCAAAATGACGGTTTTTTTATGGGAAGTTATAAGTAAAAATTAAGTTACCGGTAAAATATGTTTTTTTAGATTATTTTTAAAAGGCGTATAGCCAATTGAATACAAAGTATTTCTAAGTTTTTTGTTTTACATGTTATATTTTTTTTGCAGGTAAAATATATTTATTTTTAATAACGTTTAGATAGCACGTATTCAATTAAATACAAAGTTTTTTTATTCTTACTGTATAATGTATTATGTTTTTTTTGCCTTACACTTATTGTTTATTTATTTAATTTAAATGTGAAAAAAGCTATCGGAATTGAAACATAAAAAAGCAGATTTACGTAAGAGTGTGCAGAAGTTTATATATTTTCATAGATAGAGTTGACCTCAAAAAATATATATCCATAACCATTTAGCATCAGAATTTAAATAAACTTAGATTCTTCGCGTCATATAAACCGAGGATATAAATTTATTTGAATACTGATATTTACCAAGTATAGGAATGCAAAGACTGTCCCCTAGCACAGAATCTTCTGCACAAGATAAGCGTAAGGCAATTGACCAATATAATTATCTTGGAAAGCAACTACTCGCCACCGAACCGGAGCAGGCATCGGGTTATTTCTCGCAAGCCTTAGCGACCAGTCTCGACCTTCAGAATTTTGAACTTATCATAGATAGCTATTGTCTTTCAGGACAAGCACTCCTTGAATTGGGGCATACGAAAGATGCCTTGCTGAAGTTTATTACGGGATTTTCGCTGGCAGAAACAAACGGACTTATTAAGCCGGATTTATTGTATAGTATTTACGAAATATACAAATCTTCAGGAGATTTTGAAAACGCCCTGAAATATCACGAAAAATACCACGAAGCCCTCCAAAATATCGGCACACCTTCCAACGAATTAAGCGAAGATATTAAACTTTTTCTGCGACACATTACACATGATATTAAAGAACCTGTCAGAATAATCAGTAGCTATCGTACACTGCTTAGTCGTGGTTTATCCAACGATAAAAACGATAAGTATGATGATTATTTGAATTATATTAGAACAGCAACAGAGCGTATTAGCAGGTTGACGACGGCTTTTAGTTATTATGTGAAAATTGATACAAGTAGAGAACGTCGTGTACCTGTCAAATTAGAAGAAGTCGTATGGATGGTAAAGAATAACCTGAAAAAAGAGCATAATAAAAGCATACAAATATTGTGCGACGAATTACCCGCAGTATATGCTGATTTTGAACAGATTAGTTGTGCTATACAACATATTATTGATAATGCTGTGAGGTATAATAATAACGAAATTCCAGTTATTACGATTAAAAGCCAGGAGATAGAAGGATACCACCGAATTTCTATCAAAGATAATGGAATCGGCGTGGCTTCCGAAGTTGCAAACCGCCTATTTGATATAGCAGAAGGACCTAAAAGACAAAATAAAGACCCAAAATCCTGCGGGATGGGTTTGATTATTTGCAAAAAGATTATTGAAAAACATAAAGGAAAAATCCGAATGAAATCTGTACCAAATAAGGGCACTACGATACATTTTACACTGCCCATGTAATGAAAATCAAGTTCTAAAAACTACCAAGTTCTGAATCTTCATTAATAGAATTTTCTGAAAAATTAGAATTTTTGGTTCATTTTTTGGAACTTACACAAATAAGTCAACGATATTCACTACTGCTCCGCTTATCCACTATTTCTTCGAAAATCCAACCGTGGGAGCAGCTACACTACTAATTTTGATACTACATCGAGTATCTGAGGAACGGCTGTTTTGGTCGGAAAACCACCTTTCATTACCAATAATTGGGACTTACATCCATTGGTATGATGCGAGATATAGACGTATGTCCGGTGTTCGGAGGTGCGATAAAGAAGCAGTTTTAGTGTGAGTAGCCGGGTGTCCAATCCAAAGGGAGAGGCATCCGGTTCGTTTTTTTATGTCAGGATTTCATATTCGCTATGAAGGCTTCAATCCCGCACCAATTCTTTGGGCGTATCTCGTTGGTATCCTCGTTTTTTACGCATGGATTTCTTGCCAGTTGAGTTTTTTCAAATCAGCCGTAAAAGGTACTGCGCCAAATCTGCCTTTCAGATAGCCTTTACGAATGTCTAAATCGTAACGCGGTTTAAATTCGCTGAGCGAGTAAAGATTGGTTGCGCCGCCTTTGTCTTTTTCGGCAAACCAGACCTCATCTTGTCGGAAGATGTTGAGGTCGAGTAAGTTAGACTCGTGAGTGGTGAAGATGAGTTGTCCCTTTGTGTTGGGTTCGTCCATGATTTTTTTGACTAAGGTTTGGAGGAGTTCGGGGTGGAGGCTTTGATCTATTTCGTCTATGATACAGGTAATATTGTCTTCTAAAATTGCTCCCACAACAGGTATAAAGTCCATCAATCGCCTCGTACCATCAGATTCTTCAGCTAAGTCAAATTCAATCATTTTATCTAAATCACTTACATGTCGAGACATCATTTTTTTTACCATATAGTTGTCATTTTCCTTAACTGCAAAGAGGCTAGTTCCGTCACTATCATAAAAGATAGCGTGTCCACGCTGCTCTACAACATCAATCAATTCCGAGACATATTTATCATCTTCCGGTCTGAAATAGGCATCAAAACTAATTTTCTTCACTAATAATTCTGAAATACCAATATCAAAAGTTTTTATCAATTCGTTTGAAGATTGCATGAGCTGCGGATGAAGTGCAATTCCTCTTAAAAGTAACTCTATTTTTCTATCATGTGGATAGATAATCCACAGGCATTTTCTCATCCATTCCCGGACATTTTCTACATCTACTATCTTCAAATTCTTTGCTTTCCCAAGCAGTAATTCATCACTCAAAAGTAAATTATCCTCCATTAATTCAACGAGTAATTTATCCTTTTTTGTTTTAATGTATGATTTACCGAATTTAATTTTAGACTTACCGCTTTTCAGAGTTTTTCGTTCAAAAACTAACTTATCCTCCTTATCAATTCCCGAAATATACAGCCATTCTTTCTCCACAATATTCCCATTTACACTCACTCCATATGCGTATATTTTTCTTTTATAATAAAATTCAATTTCAAATTCGGTAGATGCATTTGCATTTGTTTTATCCAATTTAAATTTTTGCGAATTAACGGATTTTTCCAAGCCGCCATTTACGACCATTTGCTTCAAATAATCAATTGCCTTCACCAAATTAGATTTACCTGCACCATTCGCACCGTAAAGGGCTGCACCCTTTAGTACATTCAATTTACCTGCCTTATATACATGATGCTTATGTGTACGAAATGAACCCGCCAACATATTAAATTCCTTTTCTTCGTTAAAAGAAAGAAAATTAGAAACGACAAAACGAATGAGCATGTGATATATTTAAATAATAAATGTAAAATATCAAATGTAAAAGTGCCGATAATACGCAAGCGAAATATTTTATTTCTTGGTTGATAAATAAAATAATATGCTCGTTTCACGTTGTACTACTTTTACATTTTACATTTATTATTTTACATTTTACATTTCATTAAAAACGCTTTTTTCTCTTAATTAACTCAAATTTATAATAAAAATTATAAAAAATAAGTTTTGAGAGAAAAAAGCGTTTTAAATATTCATTTTCCCAGACAAGAATGTCCGGGCTACGTTAGTTCTCCACCTTCCCCGTCACAGAATTTAATCCATTATTTTCTGACCAAATAATTTTATCATCACCATTTATATCGCCGTTCATATTATAATCGGCTGGATTATATAGGTCGAAATAGCCGTTCCAATCTACCCAAATATCCTTATCTCTACCATTGGTATCGTAGCCGGGCGTATCAAATGCCTGGTCACCATCGCCGCCGTATAATGCCCATACACCGGGCAAAATTTCTTTTTGTCCTACACTCGTAGGTGTGCGATAGCTGTCTTGCAGGCGAAAATCATAAGTCAACACATTGCCCGAAAACGTAACAGGTACATGCGACATCGCAGCCATATGCGAATGATGTTCGATGACTATATAATACGTTTGCTGAGCAGGAACGAGGGCGCAATTATCAGGAAAAACCACCTTTCCATCTTCCAAAATAAATGCAGCTTTTCGGAAAACCGTAGTCGTAGGGTCAACCGTAGAACGTAGGCTGAAAATCACCCAATCCACCACTTTTTTACCAGCATTTGCTGCAGCAATTGCCTCATAATCAAGGTTATCAAAGCCCGATTCAGGACCATCATAATACCAGTGTGATGCAGTAAAAGGATGTACGGAAGGCGTAGGTATAGCCAGCGAATTTTCAGGGGTTTGTCCGGGCAACAAGCCCCGGTCATTCATGCCGGTTTGCATAGTAATTGCCGGAAGAGCAGAGTCGTCCATCGCACCTTCAAGATAAACGTGTACATCAAGACGGAGGTCAAGATTTGCTTGTGCATTAGCGGCTACGATGGCATTATTGACGAAGTTGTAGCCATCCAATTTACCGTGTCCCCAACCGTAATTTGGTGCTGTGCCGTATTGGTCGAGTACGTTTTGATCTACCTTGGCAGCATTGAGCAAATCCGCTTTTACTTGTGCATAAGTCGCATTGGGAAATTGCTGTAGATAGCAAGCTACTGTACCGGTCACGACAGGTGCGGCGATAGATGTGCCTGACCATTTGGTAGCGTGCCAACCTTCTGGCGCAAGGCGTTCGGGGTCGTTTTGGAGTTCGGTGAGTCGCTCTAAGACTTGCGGACCGGCAGTGTAATTGCCCGATGCGGCAATGTCGGGTTTGAGTATGCCTTCGCGGGTTGGTCCTGTACTGGAGTCAGGTATTTTTGCACCGCCAACGACTTCATTAAAATATGTACCACCGTCGTACCCTGTCCAAGAGGTCGAAGCTGAATAATTGGCTACCGAAATGACTTTGGGTGAGCAGTTTGCACCTGTGACAACGGTACGCAATGTATCAGCCGCTTTGTATCTTACAATATCGGGGAAAACGGAAGCATCCGGCAATTTGTGTGGAGGTTCTACGCTGGATGTACCCATGAGTGTACCATTGCTCCATACATCAAAATAGCCGCTTCCGGTAGTTGTAAATTCCCAGTAATCGGTTGTTACGGCGGGAAATACGATAAATGTCATGTCATATACGCCTTGATTAAGTTGGGCGTAAATTTCGACATTGCCCATGACTTCATTTGTAGTAGGATGACGAAGTGTTTTGGTAACGATTTGTGTGGTAGAAGAAAGATTAGGGAAATCGGTAAGTATATTGTAAAACTGAGTGATGCCCTTGAATGAAAAATCACTTTTATCTCTGCAGGCTAATGCAAAATCCACTCCGTCAAAATCTGCTTGATCTGCGAATAATTCAAAATACACGTAACCGAGGTTGTTATTTCTTTTGAACCATGAAAAAACAGTATCCGTTGTGACTTGATAACCAAGATGCTGGCGTACTGCCGAACCATTTCCGGCAGCTTGCACAAGGACACGTCCGGGCTTGGCATCCAGCAAGCTTTCGATGTATTGTACATACAAGGGGCGGGTGTCGTGTGAGCCGCGATAACTACCGACACTGGAATTAATCACACAAGGTTTGCCGAGTTGGTCAGCTTTATTAAAAATATACTCAATAGCATCTACAAACGAGGAAGGATAACTACTGTTTCGGAGTTGTACGTGGATGATGTCTGACTTGGGAGCAGCTCCGACGTATTTGCCCGGTACTGCCGAGCCATTGCCCGTAGCGGCACCTGTCACGCCTGTTCCGTGTCCGCTGCCGGCTTGCCAGGGATTGTGCTGTATGCTGCCATCGTCAATGTCCGAAGCCTCCCATTCGTAGCCGTAGCCATAGGAGAGGTTTGTTACATTTCCAACCAGTTGATCCCACAGATAAAGAATGCGTGTACTACCATCCGCATTTTTAAAATCGGGATGCCGATAATCGACCCCTGAATCTATTGTACCTACGATAACACCTTCTCCATCAAGCCCTTGTGGGAGGCAGCCCAAACCCTGATGCAATGAATCAAGATTATTATTTACCCGCAAAAAATCACCGAGCAACTTGGCTTCCATTTGAAGAAATTCGATGCGCTTAATCGCCGGATTGCGTTGCAATTGGGCAATGCCGGAGGCGGGAATACTAACCGCAGCGATACCTTTGCGACCATATTTGTAGGTACCACGCGCAGTTTTTACTTCGTCTTGGATAGCAGCTAAATTGCCTTGTACCATGACTTGCAGGGTTTCATTCATTTTTCCATTCTTTTCCAGGGAAACTAATTTTCGCGTGAGGTCAATATTGAGACTTGCTTTTTGAGCAATGCCCATATTTATCAATGCAAATACAAAAAATGTAAGCGTCAGTAGCCTTTTCATAAATTCAAAATTTAAATTAGAGGGGAGTAAGTTTAAGTACAAGTACAAGTTTAAGTTTAAATTGTCGTGGAGTCTTGAATATCTAATTTAGTTATACTGTGAACGGTATAAATTTCGGAAAACCGTAATGACTGCTTTAGCTGTCAAGTAAAATAAAGAATTATTGGCATGTTTAGAATTGCAGTTGACACTTTTATCCTCAAATTAAAATAATGTAAAATGTAAAATAATAAATGTAAAATGTAAAAGTTGTAGGACGCGAGTGGACGCAAAGTGTTTCTATTTTATTGATTTTTAATT
>CALHBW010000497.1 GCA_937930625.1 uncultured Saprospiraceae bacterium
TGATTATCAGAGTAATAGAATCATCGTCCAATTTAGACCTCCCAAAACAGAATGTCTTTCTGAATTTATTTCAGAATCTCCCGAACGACAAGCACAATACTGAATGTGAGCTAAAATTTTGCATTTCACTCAAAAACAACAAGTTGGGTGTTTTGTGCGGCATTTGTTTTCTATCACTCGGGGGATACTGAAATAAATTCAGTATGACGGTTAATTTTTATTTTTTTTATTTTTGAGATATATTTAAATGATAATCAACGAATTACAAATTAGTTAAATTTTACCGTACGCAAATACGATACCTATCGGGATGTAGTACGTGTACAATACATTTGTGTTTTTTTTGTTTAAAAATTTAAAAATCAATAAAATAAGAGCATGTCGCGTCCACCCGCGTCCTACAACTTTTACATTTTACATTTATTATTTTATATTTTACATTATTTTAATTTGAGGATAAAAGTGTCAACTGTAATTTTAAACATGCCAGAAAATAACCATCAATTTATCCTGCTCTCTCTTTAAAGTTTCATCACAAACCATCGAATGTTGCATCCCATCAAATCAACCAATAAACTCAATCAACCAAATACCCAAACTCAAAACCGATAAGTCACCGTTCCACTCATCATACGCGGCAAAATCGGGCGTACAAAATATGGATGTGGATTATCGGCGGCGGCATTAGCTGCTATCAGTTCGGGCGTGACATCTTCGGGCGTTTGACCCAGAAAACCAAGCCCGTCGAAGTTCATCAATCCGGCAGAATTGAAAAGATTATTCACCTTGACTGCGAGGCTGATACGCTCCGTAAGCTGTCCTTCTGCTCCGGCATTGAACACGCTGAAATGGGGTAGCGTGAGCGTATTGCGTCGGTTGGCGGCGCGTTCGCCTGTGTATCGCCAATTGGCAAAAATATTGAAGCGACTCAATCTGTAAGTTGCCGTAAAATCGACCATCATTTTAGGGACATCGCTTACCACATTTCCGCTAAAATCTTCCGTAAAGTCATCGCTTGGCGCACCTGCTTCGATGGGTTCGCCATTGGCATTCGGGTAAGGGCTAAAGCCCTCTACATTCGGGTCTTCGGGATGTACGTCACCAATAAAAATAGGGTCGGCAGTACCATTGATATTATAATAAGTAAAATCGGCAAAACGCGGATTTTGGAGCGTCATACTCAGTCGCAAACTTAGGTTTTTGACCGGACGCACGATGGCTTCTATCTCCGTACCAAGCGTTTGAATATCATTAAAAGTAGTCGGCGTAAAAACCAAAATCCCGTCCTGTCCCGGCACTACGAGTTGGAAAGCCACATCATTCATACGAGAATAAAAACCCGTCAAAAAGAGCGCGAAAGGACGGGTACGGAATTTGACTCCCAATTCGCCCATATATATTTTTTCGGTAAATCCTTTTGTAATTTCTTGATTTTCAAAATTTAATATATAATAACCTAATTCGGGTGCTTTATTGCCCCGCGTAAAACGCGCATAAGTGGCGAGTCCTTCATTCAATTTATAATTTAGCCCCAAAGACCCTGACAGATAGCTATAATTGAATTGATAATCATCGTATTCGCCCGTACCGTAGCGCGTACCTGCATCATAAAAAGTTGCATAATTTGCATCAATTCCGTCGGGTATCAGAAATGCACCGCCGAGTACACCCGTTGAGGGCAGCACTTCATTGGCTACATCATAACGCTCTTTTTTGCCACTATGAATGACGGTTTCATAACGTAGCCCGGCATCAATAGTGAGTCGCTTGCTTACTTCCCAAACTTCATTACCAAAAAGCGCGAGTGTCGAGGAAGTTGCTTCATTTTTATTGTATTGCGAACCATAGGCGATGACACCCGTCTGTGGGTCAGAAAAATCGAGCGTACTACGGTCGGGATTGTCCGGCTCAAAAAGGTTGGGATGCCCGACATGAAAAGTCCGCGAATTGGCGTTCAAAGTGCCGAGCAGCGCGTCGCCATTCCACAGTATATCTACCAAAGCCATCGAAGCATACGCGCCCACCGTAAAGCGATGGTCATTGAGTTCTTTGGTCAGTGAAAATTGATTGATAATGTCATGTACATCATTGCGCGAATGTAGCGCAGCACCCGCATATATTTGATTACCAATGAGATTTATATCGTCATTTTTATTGAATAACACCTCATCCGTAGCGGTATCTGTATAAGTAAAATCATTCAAAATGAGATTCACCAAGGGCGGAAAACCGTAAAAATCAAACAAACCCGTCTCGGTATCCAACACCACATTTCCCGCATATTGAAAGTAATTTACTTTTCCATATGAATATTTTAAATTATTTTTAATAATAAAATCTCTACCAACATCATAACTCAAAGACGAGCCAAAGGATATATTCATCGTCTCCACAGCTCTATCCGAATCGTAGCTGCGCGTAGCGGTGGGAGAGGAGAGCCAACGTTCTCCATCGGGAATATTTTCTGCTTGATAATTTGGATAGAATGCACTGTGATTCAAGTTGAAATTGGCGTAAGTATCGGGGCTTTCAAGCGGAATATCTGTACCTGTACCGACTACGGGAATGTGTCCGTAGCGCGTCACGCGGTCATTCAGAAATTTACCGTAAAATTTCAGCTTACCTTTATCGTGCTTACGCATCAGATTGAATTTCAGTTGTCCGCCTACGTTGGCATTGTATGGGAGGTCGCGCGCGCCTTCATCGAAGCGATAAAATCCGCCGAAATTGGAGTACCAACCCGTCTTATTGAGTGGTCCGCCCATATTAAAATCGGCGCGGGTAAATGGATGCCCATTGCCCTGCACACCGCCTTGCAATTTGACCAAACCTTCGACTTTATCTGTCCCTTCTTTTGAAATAAAATTGAAAATACCACCCGGCGCATTGCCTGAAGCAATGGAGGCACTCCCCCCGCGAATCCCTTCAAAACGCGCCACCGTAGCATCATTACGGTGGTGCATATCCACAAAATTAAATTGATATTGCGTACTCAAAACGGGCAGCCCGTCCTCCTGCAAAGACACATAATGAAAACCCGGCAAACCACGCGCACCCGACGACAGTCCACGCGCATACACCAGCGAACCAATTTCGCCCGACGAACCATCCACAAAAGTACCCGGCACTGCCGCCAACAAATCGCCTGTACCACGCGGACTGCGTTGTTCAATCAAATCGGTATTGAGTGTGGTGATGGCGACGCTGGATTCGA
The DNA here is from genome assembly GCA_937930625.1 of uncultured Saprospiraceae bacterium. Lineage (GTDB taxonomy): Bacteria > Bacteroidota > Bacteroidia > Chitinophagales > Saprospiraceae > JAHDEO01. The sequence continues at coordinate 3,215 of CALHBW010000497.1, forward strand.
GTTTGGTGCGTTCATCAAATGCACCTGTGATGATGACCTCTTCCATTTGAAGAGCATCTTCGCCGAGTTGAGCATTGGCTGTGGTCGTTTTTCCTGCTTCTACGCGCACAGTTTGTTCAGTGGTAGAAAAACCAACGTAGCTCACTTGAAGTGTGTAAGTGTCAGGCGAAATATCGGAAATTAAGTACTTGCCATTGACATCGGTGGTCGTACCAATCGTTGTATTTTGCAAGAAAACAGTGGCAGCAATCAATGGCTGTCCGCTTTCATCCGTGACTGTACCGCCAATTGCACCTGTTTGTTGAGCTGAAAGGGTGTAACTTGTTATTAGTGAGGTTAATACCAACACGGAAAGGCGTATCCAAATTCTCATAATACGTGGTTTATCGTAACACAAACATTCTTGTCTGTACGTGAAATTTTTCACAAAGTAAGCATTTTGATTTATTTTAATATCAAAATATTGCTAATCATCCTCGTATCAGTTCTTGAGTGAAATGTTTTGTAACCTAACCGTAGCACATGCGTCTCGCTCGTGCAAATAGTACGTGGCGCAAGCCGGAGGCATTACGCTACGGTTTTAATATACTTGCCTGATTTTCATGGAAACATTCTTAGTCGGGCGGTCATTTTTGGTTTCGGTAGTAGCAATTTTATCCAATACATCAAAGCCGTCTATGACCATTCCGAATACGGTATATTCTCTATCGAGTTGAGGTGTGCCGCCCACGTCGAGGTACATGGCACGTTGTTCGGGCGTGTATCGAAAACCGCGTTCGTCTTCTATTTTATCGAGCCTTTCATCTGTACAATTATTGCCGTGTACGATATAAAATTGCGAACCGGAGGAAGCTTTTTGAGGATTATTGTCTCGCGCTGCTGCGAGTGCGCCGCGTACATGCACACGTTGCGGTGAAAATTCTGCCGGAATGGTGTAGCCCGGACTGCCCGTTCCGATACGCCTACTTTGTGATGCGCCGCGCGATTCGGGGTCACCGCCTTGCACCATAAAACCCGGAATGACACGATGAAACAAGGTTTCGTCGTAATATTCCTGACCAATTAATTTCAGAAAATTATCGCGATGTTCGGGCGTATCATCGTATAATAAGATAGTCATATCGCCAAATTTTGTTTCCAATTTTACGGTGCAATCCTGCGGCGCACGTACCGCGATGTATTGCTGATAAACAGTAGATTTCTCTCCTTTTTCGGCTTTTAATGTCACCAAGTAATTTCCTGAATTTTTGTATTGGTGTTGAGGGGAAATAGTATCGGAAACATTGCCATCGCCAAAATCCCATTCGTAGCTATCAGCACCCGTCGAAGTATTGTCAAACCTAACCATTGCGGGGGCATTATACGTTGTATTTAAATGGGTGAATGAAGCCTTCGGCACACCGCAACCGCATAAGACGAGAGAGGTGAGACAAGAGACGAGGAGTAAGCGGTTGATGGTTGATGGTTGACGGTGGACGGCGTACCAACTATGAACCATGAACTTTGAACTATAAATTTTACGAAACATTAATTTGCGTTTAGATGCTGAATACACTGTAAATTAAATAAATGTAAAATGTAAAATAATAAATGTAAAATATAAAAGTGCTTGTAGTACGTGTACGAAGTGTTTTTATTATTATTTTTAATAAATTTAGAACCAATTAAATACGAAAGAAATACGTTAGCCTCGCGTCCTACAACTTTTACATTTATTATTTGGCATGTTTAGAAATGTGGTTGACACTTTTTTCAATGTAGCAAATGCTTCAAATTCAGTAAATCACGCAGAGAACGCAGAGGTCGCAGAGATTTGATAATTAACCCTCTGCGAACTCTGCGCGCTCTGCGTGAAAAAAGTGTTAACTACTTTTACGGCAAATCTAAACATGCCTATTATTTTACATTTTATATTTTACATTTCAAAAAAATCAATTTATTCATTCTATCATCATTCCTGAATATGTTTTGAATTGGCTTTTGATACGTAGATGTTGGAATTTGTGTTTAAATTTGCGGCGCAAGTTCGTTAAAAAATATGAGATGAGAGATATGAGACGAGAGATATGCGACAAGAGAAACAGAAATCTCTCCGCTCATCTCACTCGTCTCGCCTCTTTTATCTCTTGTCTAATTCAATTATGTTTACAAGAAAATTTTCTCTATTTATCATATACCTCTTAATAACTGTTTGTTGTTTTTCCTGCAAAAGTGATACTAAAAACAAACCTCCTGCGCCGATTACGATTGATATACCTGTATTCAACGCAGATATGGCGTATCGTTATATCGAAAAACAAGTTTCCTTTGGACCGCGTGTGCCCAATTCTCCGGCGCATGATTCGTGTGCGGAGTGGCTCAAGCGTGAATTTCACGAAATCGGCGCGAGAGTTATTGTGCAACATGCCGACTTGAAGGCTTACACAGGTGAAATTCTTAAAGCGAAAAATATCATCGCCATTTATAATCCTGATGCCAAGCGACGGGTTATGTTGGCAGCACATTGGGATTCGCGCCATATGGCTGAATGGGATGCCGACCCCGACAAACGCATGGAGCCTATCTTGGGTGCAGACGATGGCGGTAGCGGTGTCGGTGTTTTGCTCGAAATAGCCCGCAATCTGAATGTACACAAAATCGAAGGACTTGGTGTGGACATCGTGCTTTTTGACGCCGAAGACATCGGACAGCCACGCGGCGGCGGCGGTTTTGCCGAACAAAAAGATACTTGGTGTTTGGGTTCGCAACATTGGTCGCGCAACAAACATGAGTCTGACTACCGCGCCATGTACGGTATTTTGTTGGATATGGTGGGGTCAAAAAATGCTCGTTTTCCGCGAGAAGATGTTTCAATGCAGTACGCGCCTGACGTGGTGAATAAGGTTTGGACGGAAGCGCAAAAAGCAGGTTATAGCAGCTACTTTGATTTTTCTAAAGCACCCGGCGTTACAGATGACCATTTATACGTCAATCAAATCGCTAAAATTCCTATGATTGACATTATCAATCGCCCGGTAACGAGCGAAACGGGGTTTGGACATTATTGGCATACGCATAAAGACGATATGAGTGTGATTGATAAACAAACACTTACAGCCGTCGGACAAACAGTACTCAATGTGTTGTATAAAGAAGCGGCAGGAGCATGGTAGAATTTTTTGATTTTTGATTTTTGATTGGGGAAATGATTGGCATGTTTAGAATTGTAGTTGACACTTTCATCCCCAAATTAAGTAGTAAGCGTCAAATAATCGACATTTTTGAACGTGTCTTTTTTCGCCATACTTCAGCTATTTTTCCTCATGTAGCTTGGCTATAATCGTCAAAATGAGCTTCGTCTGACAAAAAAATACCCTGCTCAAAAAGTGTCG
>CALHBW010000498.1 GCA_937930625.1 uncultured Saprospiraceae bacterium
CCGTTTAACTTTGCCTAAAGCGGGTACTCGTCAGACGAATCACTTTATTAAGTGCGAATATTTTATGAGACAAATCACTACATTTCACAAAACCTTCGTCAGACGAGTAGTATCTCGCAAGCAAACTTAGACGGGTAGCCACACAGGCTTTCAATTTGAATTCAAATTGAAAGCCTGTGTTGGAATTTGTTTTTTGGAATTTGTTACTTGTTATTTCTACTCCGCCATATCATTCGCTCCTCTGAATAGGCGTTTGAAATTGATACCGCCTTTTTCTTTATAAATCGCGCCTTCACTATTTTTCTTTTTCTTAGCAAATAGATTACCATTTTTCAGCGACATCCAAATAAACAAAGGCTTGCCCACGATATGGTCTTGTGGTACAAATCCCCATACGCGCGAGTCTTCCGAATTGTGGCGATTATCTCCCATCATCCAGTAGTAATCCTGTTGGATGGTATATTCGGTGGCGGTTTTGCCGTTGATTTCGATACCGCCTGCGCCGATTTTGAGGTCATTACCTTCGTAATCTTTGATAATGCGTTTGTAGATAGCAATATTCTTTGGACCTATCTTGACGACATCACCTTTCTTTGGAATGGTAAGCGGACCAAAATTATCCATACTCCATCCTCTGCCATCGTGCGGAAAGATACTTGGGTTAGGGTCTAATGTCTTGATACTTACATTGAGTGTAGCGTCTTTGCTTAGTTCATCCGCTTGTTTTTGGTTAAGGTGCATGATACCACGACTATTGGCACGTTCTGCTTCCCATTCGACATCCAATTCGTCCAATACCTTTTGATTCGGTTTACTCGCATTCGGATTCACCTGATAACTGAACTGTAAATTCTCCGGTTTTCGTGCTTCTTCACCATTTACATATAGTGCATGGTCTTTAATTTCGATAATATCGCCGGGCAAACCTACGCATCGTTTGATATAATTGTCTCGTTTATCCAACGGGCGGGTAACGAGGTCGTAATTTCGTTTAGTTGCTTGTTCGCCAATTTGCCTTTTCAGACCATAATAATGCGTGTATTGCATGGCAGTACGTGAGATGCCTTTGCGAAAAGCTACCGTATCACCTTCCGGGAAATTGAACACGACGGGGTCGTAGCGTTTGAGTTCACGTATAGCGGGTAAGCGACGATATTTCCACTTCACAGCTTCGCTGTATGATTCGCTGCCCATGAATGGAATTTTATTATGTACCAATGGAAATTGTATCGGTGTAACGGGCATTCGCGAACCGTAACTCAATTTGCTGACAAACAAAAAATCACCCACCATGAGTGAGCCTTCCATCGACGGTGTAGGTATCGTATATGCTTCAATCAAAAACATTCGTATGAATGTCGCCGCAAATACTGCGAAAATAATCGCCTCTGCCCATTCTCTGAATACCGATTTTTTGATGGGATTTTCTTTGCTCATTACCACCGCTCTGCCCAAGTATTTTTCTTCATCACGAAAACCAATAAAGGGATAATAAGCAAATGGAACGATGATAGCGAGGGCTTGTTCCCAAAAACCAAATTTGCCGAAACATTTGACCAAATCAATGAGCATATAGGCAAAAATAAAAATTCCGACAATCGGTACGAGCAGCAGTGCCAGCCAGTACATCGGGCGTCCGGTCAGTTGTATCCAAGTGTATAAATTCAAACCCGGTACAATCGCCTTCCAACCCGCTTCGCCGGCTTTTTCAAACATCTTGTACAAGCCCGCCCCAAAAGCAAGCAATAATATTATTGAGATAATGTATGACATGGTTAGTTATTAGTTTATTGAGTTTATTGAGTTTATTAAGTTTATTGAGTTTATTAGATTTATTAAGTTTATTAAGTCCATAGATAGTATTTAGTTCAATAAGTTCATAGAGTTTATGAGTTTAAATATAAAACCCGACAAACTTTATAAACTTTACAAACTTTACAAATCTAATGAACTCAATAAGCTTAGGAACGCGGGATAAATAACTTTACCATCTTGGCTGCTTCTTTTGCACTTATTTTCCGCCTTGAAATCAGTTATTTATCTCGATAAACGCCTTCTTTCAAGACGAAAACTAAGTACAAAATAACCTACCCAAGATGGTAAACTTATTTATCCCGCGTTCCTTAATAAACCAAATAAACTCAATAAACCAAATCCGGCTGCAAAGATAGACGATTCTATCATTCTGTAATACTAATGTAATGTTAATTTAGTTTTTGGAAATACTTGTTAACAAAATATTGTTTTCAGCAAAAAATTACAATCTATAAAGTATTGTTTTAAAGCGATTTAAGCAAAATTAGTAAAAAAAAAAGGTTAAAAAAAAGTGGGAAAGCCAACAGAAATCGGTGAAAAACACAGCTTTTTCGTACCTTTGCTTTTCAAATTTGACATTCCTGCAAATTTAAAAACCGATATTATCAATAATTCCGTAATGTTGGTTTTTGCTTCAAAGAGATATTTCAATGTCTTCGCCAAATTGAGAATTGAGAATGTATAATTGATAACTAATTTTATTTTATAATTTGTAATTATTTAATTTTAAGTTTTTTATGAAATAAAAAATAAATAAATTATCAACTCTCAATTATCAATTTTCAATT
>CALHBW010000499.1 GCA_937930625.1 uncultured Saprospiraceae bacterium
CAAATTGACCTGTTGATTGACCGCAACGACCATGTCATCAATCTTTTTGAGGTCAAATTTTATAACGAACCTTACACCATTACTAAAGATTATGCGACGAAATTGCGCGAAAAAATGAGCATATTTCGCAGCACAAGCAAAACTAAAAAACAACTGTTTTGGGTCTTTATTTCCACTTTTGGTGTACTCGAAAATCAACATAGCGGCAGCATCATCGCCAAATTTTTGACCATAGATGATTTGTTTGAAACATAAAAAACAAGAACTATCCTTTGGTAGCCCAAAAACGAAAACGAATCAACGAATAACAATTCACAATACTAGCGTCATTTACAGGACAATTAACATCCTTTTGAAATTCATAGCCAACATCATGTTTCAAATTTGCTTATCTTGTAATGCTCACAAGCAAGCTAATTTTATTATTTTATAATTTATTTATAAAACATTTATTATCAATAAAAAAGAAACATTTTTCATAAAAAAAGAAATACTATGAAGAAAGAAAAAACAATACAGAAGAATTATAAAAAAATTGTACATCGAATGATATTGGGCTTATGTTTCTTAGTTGGAATGTATTATACCGCGAATGCGAATGATTTGACGGGAACAATTAGCGGTAAAGTCTGGCAAGACGATAATGCCGATGGACAACAGGATATGGGCGAAGTCGGATTACCCGACATTGATGCGGTTTTATGGTTGGCGGAGGTGGATGGTACGCCGATTGTCACTGTGCAAACTACGCGTACAGATGCAAGTGGTACATATGGTTTTACGGATGTGGATGATGGGAATTATGTGGTACAATTTATCAGTCCACAGCAATCGCCCACCGCACGCTATCGCGTAATGATGAACGCCGACTGGACGGCACAATCGCACCCAACGGACTACCCTCATGCGAATGCTCATTTTTCGAGTATCATTGGTGCGAATCATACAGCGGATATATCTTACTGGTCGCCGGGTACGCTGGCGAGTCCGGGTGTGCAGCGAGTAGCAGAAACAGGCTCAAAAAGCATCATCAAAACAGAAATCAATGCCGAAATCGCTAACGGAAATACCGAACAACAACTTTCGGGTGGTAATACGGGGGCTACCGGCGTGGGTATGGTATCTTTGGATTTCACGGTAAGTGACGAATATCCTCTGATGTTTTTGATTAGTATGATTGCGCCGAGCCCTGACTGGATTGTTGGTTTTCACGATTTGTCTTTGTTGGATGCCGATGGAAATTGGATAAACAGCGTCGTGATAGATGCCGAACCTTACGATACCGGAACGGATAGCGGACCAACCTACTCCTACCCCAATACGCCAACAAATCCACATGTCCCGATTTTCGGTTTAAAGGGAATGAACCCCGTTGGTGATGCGCCTTTCGGAACGTTTACCCTAAATCGGCTGGATACGCCTAATCTAACTTTTACGGCGCAAGGCGTCGGCAATGACATGACAGACAGCGATGTACATTCAACAGGTTTTACAGATGTGATTAACTTATCAGCAGGACAACAAATGGTATTGGATGCAGGAATAGATTTTTGCGGTACATCATCGGGCGTACATACTCAAGGTGATTTTAAAGTCATACTCGAAGGGGCTTATGATGAAACACTCGGTGAAATGCGAGCTACACTCGCAGACCGCAACTTGCTGCCCACAGGACAACCTTACAACCTTGCACCGTGGAATTATATGGGAACGGAAAACGTAAACTGGACAGATGCCAATTACAGTGCAGATGTGGTAGATTGGATATTGGTTTCTGCACGTACTGACATCGCCCGCGATACCGAAATCGCACGAACTGCCGCTCTCTTGCTCAAAGACGGTACGATACAATTTGTGGATAAATGCGCTCTCGCGAATATCGATGATGCAGCTTATTTTGTAGCCGAACATCGTAACCACATGGGGATTATGACTGAACAAACCTTGAATCCTATCAATAAATCTGTGGCATACGATTTTAGTCAAAACGATACTTATACCGGAGGCGGTACGGGCATCGGGCAAAAGCAATTGCCTTCCGGTGAATGGGTAATGCTCGCAGGCGATGGCGACCAAAGCGATATGCCAAGTTACGATAATACAGGCGCAGATAAAATCATTTGGGCAGATGAAAACGGTGTTTTTAACATGTACCAAATGCAAGGCGATTTTAATCTTGACGCTGATGTAAATGGTGCAGATAAAATCATTTGGGAAGTTAATTTTGGGGCTTCTTCGCGGGTGCCGAGGTAGTAAATTGAATACAGTTATTTGAATTATAAAAACCTTATAAAGTGAATTATCATTTTATAAGGTTTTTGTTTTTTGGACAATCCTTATAGGGAAGGATATTTGTCATTTCCAAAGTCCAAATTTTATCCTTATTTTTGCTTGCTTTATACCTAAAATAACATATAAATATGACAGAAAAAGATAAACAATTCATGGCACAGGCAATTGCTATGGCAAAAAAGGCATGGAATCCGGCGAAGGCGGACCATTCGGAGCGATTATAGTTGACAAAAACGGTAAAATCGTAGGCAAAGGCAACAACAAAGTCACCTCCACCAACGACCCCACCGCACACGCCGAAGTCGTCGCTATCAGAGATGCTTGCACAAATTTAAATTCCTTTCAATTGGAAGGCTGCACCGTTTACACCTCTTGCGAACCTTGCCCCATGTGCTTAGGCGCGATATATTGGGCAAGACCGGAACGCATCCTTTTTGCCGCCGGACGCGAGGACGCCGCAGCCATTGGTTTTGACGATGATTTTATATATAAAGAAATTCCTTTACCCGTAGAAGACCGCCAAATCACCACCCAACAATTATCAAGAGAAGAAGGCATTGCAGTTTTTAATTTATGGGCAGAAAAAGAAGATAAAACAGAATATTAGGAATCAATGAGTGAATTTTGAATGACTGAATGAGTGAATACCGTATTTTGAGCATTCGCTCATTCAAAATTCACTCATTGACAAACATTCACTCACTCAAAATTCACT
>CALHBW010000500.1 GCA_937930625.1 uncultured Saprospiraceae bacterium
AGTCCACCCCCCAGCCCCCTCCAAAGGGGGAGATACATCCTGCTTTCCTTTTAAATTTTACGAATAAAAAATTAATAATCAGTTAAATACAACTTAAATAAAATCGTTGTTCAATAGAATACAAAAAATAACTTTTTCAAATATCTATACCTTACTATGTATTGGTGAATGATAAATGTTGAACTTATAAAAAATGGCAAAAACAAAACAGAAAAAAGCGGTACACAAGCCCGTCGAAATACCTCGCAATGACGGCATTCCCTTTGATGCAACGATTTTTGAAGGCATCCATATCAATCGAAGTGCCGTAGAGCGACGTGCTGCCACATTGACCAAGCGCAGGTCGGTCAAAAAGCAGTGGCAAGCCGCTTGGTTGCTCAAAGCGGTGTCCTGCATTGACCTCACCACGCTTGCCGGAGACGACACTCGAAGCAACGTATATCGACTCTGCGCTAAAGCAAAATCGCCTGTCCGACAAGACCTCTTGGAAGCCATGGAAATGGCAAATGCCAAGCTCACCGTAGGTGCGGTTTGTGTCTATCACAACCTCATTCCTGATGCTGTCGATGCTTTGGGACAATCGAATATTCCCATCGCGGCAGTCTCTACGGGCTTCCCTGCGGGGCAGATTGGTTTGGAAGAAAAACTCAAACAAATCGAACTTTCCGTAGCTGCCGGAGCGAAAGAAATTGATATTGTCGTCAGCCGTGCTTTGGTGCTAAATTCAGATTGGAAAGGACTGTACGACGAAGTGGCTGCCTGTCGCAAAGCCTGTGGGGATGCACACATGAAAACCATCCTTGCTACGGGCGAAATTCCTACCTATACCAAAGTCGCCAAAGCCAGTTGGGTGAGCATGATGGCAGGTTCAGATTTTATCAAAACCAGCACCGGAAAAGAATCCGTCAATGCCACCATTCCGGTTAGTTTGGTCATGATTCGCGCTATTCGCGAATACCACGAACTCACCCGTTACAAAGTCGGTTTCAAACCCGCAGGAGGTATTCGACAAGCCAAACAAGCCCTTCAATGGCTCATCCTCATCAAAGAAGAACTCGGTGACGAATGGCTCAATCCAGACCTATTCAGATTCGGTGCGAGTAGTTTGCTTGGAGATATTGAACGACAATTAGAGCATTATGTTACGGGACGATATTCGGCTTCTTATCGACATCCTATGGCTTAGTGAGAATAATGAATACCCCGTTTACTAAACTTTTCAAGTTTAGTAAACGTAAGCAACGCACTGATTTTCAAATAATTACATTGAAAATATTGCGAACCTTACGTTTACTAAACTCTTTGAAGTTTAGTAAACGTAGTACCGTAAACTTGTGCTTTGAAATCAAAATATAAACACCCCGTTTCCTAAACTTTTCAAGTTTGGTAAACGTAAGCAATGCACTGAATTTTAAGTAATTACACCAAAAACACTACGAACCTGACGTTTACTAAACTTCAAAAAGTTTAATAAACGTAGTACCGTAAATTTGTACTTAATTTTAAACCAAAATATGAGAATAAATTATTGGGCAAAATTTGAGGAACAAACTCATTATCATATTTACAATAGAGGCATTAATGGTGAATCCATTTTTGCTTCGGATGAAAATCAACGATATTTTCTGAGTAAATGGAAAAAATTTATTCATCCATATTTTGATACTATTGCCTACTGTTTAATGCCCAATCACTTCCATTTTCTGGTGAGGGTAAAAATAGCAACCGAGGAAATTAGAGAAAAGATTGAAAAAGAGAATACTTCAAAAGCGAGTCAATTTACAAACAATGAAATTAATTATAATACTTTTTTAGAAGACCAATTTAAACGCTTATTCAGTTCTTATGCTTTGGCTTTCAATAGAGAACAAAAAAGAACAGGTACACTTTTTCAAAAACGTTTTAAAAGAATTATTGTAGCTGATGAACGTAAATTATGGTATCTTTTAATTTACATTCATCATAATCCAATACATCATCAATTTTGTCAAAATTATACAGATTGGAAATACAGTTCTTATGAGGTGTATAAATCTGATGCCGCAACTTTGATTATCCGAGAAGAAGTTTTGAGTTGGTTAGATGGGAATGATACGCAGAATGCAAAAAAAATATTCTTAAAACATCACGAAGATTTTAAATTAGATAAAAAAATGATGCAAGTTCATTTGGATGTTGAATGAACGTTTAAATTCATATAAAAAAATATAATTATCCCTCGTTTACTAAACTTTTCGAGTTTAGTAAACGTAGGCAAAATTCTGAATATCAGGGAATTAAGGTTAAAATATTGCAAACTTTACGTTTACTAAACTCTTTGAAGTTTAGTAAACGGGGTATTCAAAAATGAAAAATGAAAATAAAAGAAATATACAATACCATGGCTTACGGACCCGCTCCCGAAAGTGCTTCGGTAGCCAATGATTTTATAGAAGCGCACGGCAAAACATTTAACCTATACATCAATGGTCAATGGAAAAAGCCGTCATCCGGAAAATACTTTGACAGCATCAATCCTGCGACTAAGGAGAAATTGGCGAATATAGCTGAAGCGAATGACGCGGATGTAGATGCTGCCGTAGCTGCCGCAAAAAAGGCATTGCCGAAATGGATAGAGATTGGCGCACACCAACGAGCGCGGTACCTATACGCACTCGCTCGACAAATTCAGAAACATTCGCGGCTATTTGCGGTGCTGGAATCTATGGATAATGGCAAACCCATACGCGAGACGCGAGATATTGATATTCCACTGGTGGCAAGGCATTTTTATCACCATGCAGGCTGGGCGCAACTCAAGGATACGGAGTTAAAAGACTATAAAGAAATCGGTGTTATTGGGCAGATAATCCCGTGGAATTTTCCTTTGTTGATGATGGCTTGGAAGATTGCGCCTGCGATTGCGATGGGCAATACCATAGTGTTGAAACCTGCCGAATTTACTTCACTCACTGCGCTGTTGTTTGCAGAGATTTGCGACCAAATTGGGCTGCCGAAGGGCGTAGTCAATATCATCACAGGCGATGGCAAAACGGGTGCAGCCATTGTCGAACACGCTGATGTTCAGAAGATTGCGTTTACGGGTTCTACCGAAGTGGGGAAAATAATTCGTAGAGCAACTGCGGGAAGTGGCAAAAAATTATCACTCGAATTGGGCGGAAAATCTCCCTTTATTGTCTTTGATGATGCGGATTTGGATAGTGTAGTAGAGGGCGTGGTGGATGCGATTTGGTTTAATCAAGGGCAGGTCTGTTGTGCAGGTTCGCGCTTGCTTGTACAGGAGAGTGTGGCAGATAAATTATATAAAAAAATCCGCGCTCGTATGGAGTCTTTGCGTGTCGGAAATTCTTTAGATAAATGTATTGATATTGGTGCGATTGTCGCGCCGGTGCAACTCAAAGTGATTGAAGACCTCGTGAAAAAAGGCGTAGATGAAGGGGCTACGCTATGGCAACCTTCGTGGGCTTGTCCGAAGGACGGTTATTTTTATCCGCCGTCTTTATTTACGGATGTATCGCCGTCTTCTACGGTGGCACAAGTTGAAATATTTGGTCCGGTACTCGTGGCGATGAGTTTTAGAACACA
>CALHBW010000501.1 GCA_937930625.1 uncultured Saprospiraceae bacterium
GAGTATTACCTTTTTTGAAAAAACACCCAACCATTTTATAGCGTTTTTCGTTTTTAAAAATGAAAAACAGTAACTCATGTAGGAAATTAGGTAAAATGTGCCGCAAGTCTGAATCCTATAAGGTTTTCGAAAACCTTATAGGATTGATTACCAAGACTTTACTCTAAATTCATGTGGGTATTTACCTTATTTTCAATATGAGCCAAAATAGTTAGAACAGATTATTTATAGTTTTCATTCTTTTTTGCTAACACTTGAAAGAGAGACATCTATGACTTTTTTAATTTTCAACTTACCGATTTTTATATTTTCGTATTCCCTTAAATACTTGTCTTCCGGCGTACCGCCTCCTTGTGTAGTTTTCTAACACATAAAACATTCAATTTATTCATTTTCAAAATTTTAGAAATGCAAAATAAGCATCTTCTTGCAGCCTTCGGTCTGTTGGTTGGCTGCGCTATACCGTATTTTCGTATACTCCAAAATGGCTTTATTTACACTTGGGATGATGATGTTTATGTCCTTGAAAATCCTCTTTTGCGTTCGCTTTCGTGGGAACATCTAAAGGCGATTTTTACGACTGAATTGGGCGCGAACTATCATCCGATAACCCATCTTTCCCTTGCTTTGGAATACCAATTATTTGACGGTGCAGCATGGGGTTTTCACTTGGTGAGTTTGTTGTTGCACTTGGCAAATGTAGCTTTGGTGGCTTATTTAACTTATCTGCTTTTCAATAAAAAAATTGAGATAGCCCTTGTCGCCGGATTTGTATTTGGTTTGCACCCGATGCACGTAGAATCTGTGGCTTGGGTATCCGAGCGCAAAGATGTTTTGTTTCTCTTTTTTCTATTGGCAAGTCTTATTTTTTATCATTTTTATGTACACAAAAAAAATGCGATTTACTTTGTAAGTGCTTGTTTGTTAGCGACTTTATCTATGCTTTCCAAACCTGCTGCGGTGGTGTTGCCGGTTTTATTACTGCTAATGGATTGGTGGTATCGCCGCCGTTTAAATTTGAGATTGATGCTCGAAAAAATCCCTTTTGCCTTGCTCGCACTCGGATTGGTGGTGCTTACGCTCTACTTTCAATCTCAATACGAAGCCCTCAATAAAATCCATATTTATACGCTTTCCGAACGCTTGGTTTTTGCCTGTTATGCTTGGTTGATGTATCTCGGTAAATTTTTCGTACCTGTTTCTTTGTCGGGTTTTTATCATTATCCGCCACTTGGTGCGCCTTTACCCTTGACTATTGCGGCTGCTCCTTTGGTGCTTTTCAGTTTGTTGGGGCTTTTGATTTGGAAAGGGCGTAAATCGCGTTTGCCGGTATTTTCTATCGTATTTTTTACCTTGAGTTTGTTGCCTGTTTTGCAGATTATTCCTGTTGGGAGTTCGGTGATTTCGGAGCGATATACTTATTTGCCTTATGTGGGTTTGGGTTTTGGTATAGCTGGTTTTGTATTGTTTTTAATGGAAAAATATCCTAAGCAATTACCCATTCAAACGGCTGTGATGGCGGCACTTTGTACGCTGCTGGCATTGGGTACATGGCAGCGTTGTGGGGTTTGGGAAAATGATGTCACTTTTTGGTCGGATGTTATCAAAAAAGAACCGCTTGCTATCAACGGACACACGCATTTAGGGACTTATTATCGGGAAAATCACGAACCAATGAAAAGTCTCGAATACTATAATCGCGCACTTGATATTCACCCCGAATTTGGGGAAGCACTCGCAGGTAAAGCATTGGTTTTGTACGATTTAGATGATTTTGAAAATGCCGAAAGTTATTTTACAAAAGCCATTCGACAGATGCCAGAATTGCCGATTTTGTATTTGTTCAGAGCAAAAAATCGAGTACGACGCGAACAGTACAAATTGGCTTTGGAAGATTTTGACCTTTGCCTTAAAATGGGTGTGAATACTGCCGAATTATTCAATCACCGCGCCTTTATTTACGCTATGCAAAATGACTATGACGCAGCTTATGAAGATTGGAAGACGGCAGTTCAACTCGGTTCGCAAGATGCTACTGTTTTTTTCAATTTGGGCAAGCATTATCAGGCATCAGGTAATTATGAAAAATCCCTCGAATACCTCAAAAAAGCAGTCAGCCTTGACCCCGAATCCGAACAGTTTAAATTGACATTGGATAGCGTAGAACAAGTTTTGAAATTATGAAATTACATTCAACAATATTTGAGGTGAATGTAGCGCGGCACTTCCAGTCTGCGTTTGCGTATAGGACTAAGCTAACGAGGCGCGGACTGGAAGTGCCGCGCTACATTTTACAAAAAACGGCGCGAAACCCAAGTTTCGCACCGTTCATATTTTTTATCTAAAAATGAAATGAATGATACTGAAAAATTTTGCGAAGCAAAATTCAATCAAAAATCAGAAATCGCTCCATCAAAAATCAATTCATTCATTATCTTCTGTCTTCTCTGTTGACTTGGCTTTCTTTCGTTTGGGTACAGCGATAGTCAAAATCGCCTCATCTTTTGCCAAATCTGCTTTAATCGTTTGACCTTCGCCGATGTCTTCGTTTAGAATAGCTTCAGCGAGTGGGTCTTCGAGATACCTCTGAATCGCGCGGTGTAGCGGTCTTGCGCCATACTGCGGGTCGTATCCTTTTTTCGACAAAAATTCTTTTGCTTTCTCTGTCAACTCCAGTTTGAAGCCCATTTCATTGATACGCTTGTGCAAATCTGCCAATGCGATGTCGATGATTTTGAAAATATGCTCTTGCTCCAAGCTGTTGAAGATGACCACATCATCAATACGATTCAAAAATTCGGGCGAGAAGGTGCGCTTTAGTGCATTTTGAATCACACTTTTCGAGTGTTCTTCTGCGCCTTCTTTGCGTGATTTTGTTTGGAAACCAACACCTTGTCCGAAATCCTTGAGGTCGCGGACACCAATATTGGAAGTCATAATGATGAGCGTATTTTTGAAATCTACTTTGCGACCCAAACCGTCTGTGAGTTGCCCGTCGTCGAGGACTTGCAATAAAATATTGAACACATCAGGGTGCGCTTTTTCGATTTCATCCAAAAGAATAACTGAATATGGTTTGCGACGTACTTTCTCCGTCAATTGTCCACCTTCTTCGTAGCCCACGTATCCCGGAGGCGCACCAATCAAGCGACTGATAGAGAATTTCTCCATATACTCACTCATATCAATGCGAATCAAAGCATCTTCAGTATCAAAGAGATAGCGGGCAAGTACTTTCGCCAATTCCGTTTTACCAACCCCCGTAGGTCCTAAGAAGATAAACGAACCAATCGGCTTCGATGGGTCTTTCAAACCCACGCGATTGCGCTGAATGGCTTTGGTGACTTTCTCTACCGGTACTTGTTGTCCGATGACAGATTTTTGGAGGTCATCCACCATGTTGAGCAGTCGCTTGCTTTCGCTTTGGGCAACACGCTTCATCGGGATGCCCGTCATCATGGCGACGACTTCTGCAATATCTTCTTCTCCGACAGGGTAACGCTTCACTTTTGCGTCTTCTTCCCATTGCATTTGAGCAAATTCGAGCTGACGAATCAACTTCGCTTCATCATCGCGCAAATCAGCTGCTTTTTCGTATTGCTGATTTTTGACGGCTTGATTTTTTTGCTCTTTTAATGCTTCTATTTTTTGTTCTAATTCAACGATATGCTGTGGTACGTGAATGTTTTTGAGGTGAACTCTCGCACCAACTTCGTCCAATACATCAATTGCTTTGTCCGGCAAAAATCTATCGGTAATGTAGCGTGTACTCAATTTTACACAAGCCTCAATCGCCCCTTCCTGATATTCAACATTATGAAATTCTTCGTATTTCGGTTTAATGTTTTCCAAAATATGTACGGCTTCTTCCGGCGAAGGCGGATCGACCAATACTTTCTGGAAACGACGGTCTAATGCGCCGTCTTTTTCAATGTGTTGGCGATATTCATCTAAGGTAGATGCGCCGATACATTGCAATTCGCCGCGAGCGAGGGCAGGTTTGAAGATATTGGAAGCATCCAAGGAACCTGTCGCGCCACCCGCGCCTACGATGGTATGAATTTCGTCAATGAAAAGAATCACATCACGCGATTTTTCCAACTCATTCATAATCGCTTTCATGCGTTCCTCGAATTGTCCGCGATATTTTGTACCCGCTACAAGTGCCGCGAGGTCAAGCATCACGATACGTTTGCCAAACAAGGCGCGTGATACTTTGCGCTGCGTGATACGTAGCGCAAGTCCTTCGACGATAGCTGTTTTACCAACACCGGGTTCACCAATAAGTATCGGATTATTTTTCTTGCGGCGACTCAGGATTTGAGATACGCGCTCGATTTCGGTTTCGCGTCCGATGATGGGGTC
>CALHBW010000502.1 GCA_937930625.1 uncultured Saprospiraceae bacterium
CGTAGCGTCGGCACTCTTACGCGATGGTGCCGACGCTACGCGCCTTTGAAGGTAGAGGCTTAGTCCACACCGTTACAAATGGGGTCGGTGCTATGCACCTTTTCGTTACCACCGATTTGTGATACACTCAATTTTATTTGAAGTCGCGGTTGAAATTGAAGTTGAAATTAATTACATATTTTATTTATTTATCTTGTTATAAAAATCACGCTCAAAGTGAGATTACATAAGGCTTTTTTTTCATTTCTACCATTTTATCAAGATACATAATAACGTCAATACTACTATCTTATACACATATCGTACACTAATTTGATTCGAGATTTCTCTATCTACTTCAAATGTTTACAATAAGCTTACATAGTTTGCTTGCATAAGCTTTTTTTTTATGGTTCATTTTTTTATGTTTGCATTGTATTTATATGTAAAATTATTTTTTTAGACAAGACAGAACTATTTTATGAAAGTTGTCGTCTAATAGACTGACACACTCATCTTGTATGCGCTAATTCACCTTGCACTTGTGCATACTACCAACCAAAACCAAATCCAAAATTACCATATAACTGAGTTCACCAAAACAAAAAATAAGCTGTTTATGTCATGGGAAAGACATAAGTTAAGTTGTATTAGGTATTTGGGTGACTTTGCATTATATTTAAGTCTTTATGTAGGCGTAAATACTTGTAAATCCACTCATTGTCCTTCAAATTGCGGAATAATCCGCTAGCTTAAGAAGTTTCTTATCATAAGTTTCAAATTCTAATGTAAGTATGTATTTCTTGGAATTTGGGATTTGGGTATAAGGAATCTCTAAAAGATTATTCATGGGCTTTAAACTCCCAGGTTAAAGCCTTTTACACTAACATATAAATTGATTAAAAACTCAACTTTATGAAAAGGCTATTAAGCACTACTCTTCTAAGTTTTTTGTTTTTGTTCAGCACATTGCAAGCCCAGATGATTATCAACGGGCAAACGCTTTACGGAAACGAATGGATTAATCACAGTCAGGATTATTACAAACTATATGTCCATGAAGATGGAATGTATCGTATCTCTCAACAAGCCCTGGTTGATGCCGGAGTTCCTGTAGGAGCTATCAATGCCGGAGATTTTCAACTATACGCTATGGGTAGTCAAGTACCCATATACGCAAGTACAGGTGGCTCGCTCAGTAGCAGCGATTACATTGAGTTTTACGGTGAAGAAAATTTGGGTGAAATGGATAAACACCTATATGCTTCACCCGACGACATTTTCAACCCTTACTATAGCATGTTCACGGATACTACAGCATATTTCCTAACTTGGGGAAGTGGCAGTAATAATCACATTCAGGATGCTCCAAACAACCTTGTTGGGCTACCGGCAGCGGAGCCTTATTTTATGGATCAGGTTGTAGAAACATTTACCACCAGTCAAAAGAAATACCACAGAGGTGAGCCTTATGGCGGTCTTTATGAGTCTCGTTTCTCTGCGGGTGAAGGTTTTGGCTACAAGCTCACCCAAACTACACCGGGCAGCGTGACTATAAGCGACCTTTATACAGGCGGTCCCGACGCAGAATTGAGCGTCAGACTTGCATCTGCCGGTGCAGGTGCCAATCACCACTTACAGATTTCGGTTAATGGTGCAGCCGTAGCAATTGATTCTGCTACTTTTTACAATTATGTACACCGTCAAGTGAATGAAAACATCTCTACGAGTATGTTGAATAATGGAGTAAATGCACTTGAAGTAAAAGGTTTACTGGGCACATCCGACCAATATGCGACTTCTTTTATGAGAATCACGTATCCGCGTCAATTTAGCCTTGGTAATGCCGACAACTTTAAATTCAATATTCCCGCCGATCCATCCAGTAAAAAATATTTGGAAATCACGAATTTCAATCATGGCGGCGTAGCACCTATATTGTATGATTTGACGAATGGTTTGCGTATCACTACAGCATTGAGTGGAAGTACTGTAAGAGTAGCTCTGCCACCTTCAGCGAGCGACCGCGAATTAGTATTGGTGAGTGAAAACCACACCCGTACAATGCTTGTGCCAAACGAGGTGAACTTCGTTGACTATTCTACGGCTATTAATCAGGGTGACTACATTATCATTTCCAATCCTATTTTGATGGACGATGGTGCAGGTAATAATTACGTTCAGCAATATGCTGACTATCGTTCTGCCGATTATCAAACTATCATAATTACTACCGACCAATTATACGACCAATTCGCATACGGTATCAGTCGCCACTCCCAATCGGTGCGTAACCTCACAGGTTATTCATTAGCCAATTGGACACCGCGTCCGCAATACATGTTTATGATTGGTAAATCGCGTCCGTATTATTCTGTCCGTAAAAACTGGAATAAGCAACCTGCTTTCACCACGACATTCGGACACGAGCCATCGGATATGTTGCTCACTGCGACTATTCAATCTGATGCCCCACGATTGGCTTTTGGTAAATTACCGGTAACTAAACCCGAGCAAATTGCGACTTACCTCAATAAAATGATGATTTATGAAAATACAAACGCCACTTTGCCACAAACGATTGAAGAAAAAGAATGGAGAAAAAGAGTTATCCACATGGGGGGGGGTGACCAAAATATCCAATCTACCATCGTTAATAATTTAGGTAACTACGAGGCACAAATATCCGATGAATATTATGGTGCAAATGTGGAATCCTTCATTCAAAATAGTTCCGAACCTACAATAGGTTCAGCCAGCCAGAGGCTAGACTCATTGATTGGTGAAGGTGCTTCCTTACTGACTTTCTACGGACACTCTACACCAAGTAACATTGATTTCAACTTGAAATTACCGGGAGAGTATGATAATGTCAATAAATTTCCCGTGTTCTTCTCGCTTGGTTGTTATAATGGACAGATTCATACCAAAACCTTTGGTATGAGTGAGCAGTTTGTATTTGAACCAGACAGAGGAACAATTGCGTTTCTGGCAACTATCGGACTTTCAAGCCTCGGCGCATTGGATGTTTTTGCCGATGCTTTTTATCTCAAAATGGCGAAAGATAATTATGGCGAAGGTATTGGAGATATTACACAAGCAGCGGTTGCTTCTCTCTCAGAAGACCCGAATGTGTATAACCGTATCGTATATCAACAAATGACCGTCAATGGCGACCCCGCCGTAAGACTCAATAACGATATTGCACCGGATTATACCGTAAGAGAATCAGCATTCGAGTTCGGACCAGAAGAGCCAAAGTCGTCTGAAGAAATTGAACTTTCATTCAACTTGGTCAATCTGGGTAGAACCGACAATACGCAAATTCGTGTACTTATAGAAAGAGTTTTGCCCGATGGCAGTACAATAACCGTACTTAGCGACTTGGTAGATGGACCTGCTTTTGAAGAAACATATACCTATACTATACCACCTCTTCTTGATGCCATAGGTATGAATGAATTTATTGTTACAGTAGATTCAGATGATGTGGTGATTGAATTGCCCGACCCTTCGGCAGAAAACAATAATACAGGTTCAGCAACTGTATTCGTATATGCAGATGTAGTAACACCTATTGCACCCGGAGATTATAGCATACAGCCTGATGCCAATAATATTACCTTAGAGGCACAAATCAATGCGCCGTACACCAATCAGAATCTCACGTATTATATTGAAATCGACACAACTGAAACATACGATAGTCCGCTATATCAATCTACATCTATCCAACAAACAGGTGGTGTATTGAATTGGGATCCTCCTGTAAGTTATACGAATGAAACAGTATATTACTGGCGTGTAAGAGTAGAAGCTGCTGATGTACCTAATGCTGCCGGATGGCAAAATATGTCATACGTATATGTTGATGGTGAATATCCGGGTTGGAATCAATCACACCATTACCAATTCCTTGATGATCGTTATCCGAATACTTTAGTTTATAATGATGATACTCGCGAATTTGAATTTGTCAGTGGCGGTATTGAAGTTATAGTCAACAATGCACACTTCGGAGTATTGGATGACAGTAAAATTGTTTATTCTATTGCAGGGGAACGAATTTACGATATGGAACCCTGCGAACAAAATCTACAAGGTATCTATATCGCACTCTTAGATGAAAATGGCGATCCGATATGGAACGACCAAGTAGATGCGGTTAACGATGTTGGGCAGTATGGTACATTCTTATGTGCGAATACACGACCTGCATTTACCTTCCTGACGGATACTCCGGCAGGACAACAAAATCTACAAAACTTCCTCAATAATACACTACCGACATTAACAGATGTGCATGACGTCATTATTTACAGTATGAATGACTATCAGCCGCAAACTTGGAATCAATCCTTGTTCAATGCTTTCAATACTTTGGGCGCAACAGGTTTGCAAAACGTCACAGCAGGTGTGCCGTATGCTGCATTGGTAGATTTAGAAAATAACACAGCACAGCAGGAAGTCGGCACTAGTGAAGGCGACATTATCGAAGGCGTCTTCGCCATCGCACAACCCTGGTATGAAGGTACCATGTCTTCTACGATTATCGGACCTGCATCTGAGTGGGGATCCCTACAATGGGGAACTACTGACCAAGAAGATCACGACATTGCATACGTCAATGTATATGGTATTGATGCCAATGGCAATCGTAGTACCCAACCAATAATTAGCCAAATTACGGCTGATGAACTTATTTTTGACCAAAACAACGCAATAGATCCGGCTCAGTATCCATACATACAATTGGAGTATTATACTTCTGATGATGTCAATAATACACCTGCTCAATTGGACTTCTGGAGAGTCATTTATGAAGAAACTCCTTGTTATCAGTTGAATATCACAGCTATACTCGAAGGTGCTTACGACAATGCCAGTGGTGATATGACGACTACATTGAGTAATAATCGTAAAATACTACCCGGACAAACGCCCATCAGTCCGCTCGTACCCGCTACACCGGCAGGACACCCATACTCGGTAGCTCCCTGGAATCACACAGGTACAGAGGGTGCAGGCTTCACTGATGCCAATTATACAGGTAATGAAGTAGATTGGATACTCGTTTCTATACGTACTTCTACATCCAAAACATCTGAAGAAGCCGCTGCTGCAGGGCTTTTGATGAAAGATGGTACAATTCATTTCTCGGCTGATTGCCCACTAGAGACTACCGCGTCGGGTCCGTTTTACATCGTTTTGGAGCATAGAAATCACATGGGTATCATGACTCCACAGCCTGTAGATGTTGTCGATAAAGAACTTATTTACGACTTTACAGCACAAGATTCATACAGAGATGCCGCAGGTACAGGTGTCGGGCAGAAAGAAATCGCACCGGGTGTATGGGTCATGCTTTCAGGAGATTTGGCACAAACAGGCGATATTGTCAGTTACGATATCACAGGTGCCGACAAAATCATCTGGACAGACGGTAACGGTAACTTCGATAGCTACCGCTACTCTGATGCTAACCTTGATGGTGATACCAATGGTTCTGATAAGATTTATTGGGAAATCAACAACGGTAAGAGTTCTCGTGTACCGAGACAGTAATTTGAGACGAGAGACTTGAGATAAGAGACGTGAGATGCGAGTTTTTACTCGCTCTCACAAATATTCATAAAAAAAGCGAATCCGGTTGGATTCGCTTTTTTTTATGTCGTAATTTAAATTCGCCTTCAGCGAATTTTCATTTAAACTTAACCGCTTGCACGGACAGGTCGCGACCTGTCCCCTACCCCGCAGGATGCAAAATGCCTTGACGTTCAAGCAATTGTTCCTCCGTCTCTTCTCGGTCGGGGTCAGGCACACAGCAATCTACCGGACAAACGGCAGCGCACTGCGGTTCTTCGTGAAAGCCCTTACATTCTGTACACTTTTCCGGTACAATGTAATAAATATCATCATCAACAGGTGCTTGGGAGGCATCTACAGATACCATCGTGCCGTCTTCGCGCGGCAACTCACCTTGTACACTCGTACCTTCTTTAAACGCCCATTCTACACCACCTTCATAGATAGCAGTGTTCGGACATTCCGGCTCACAAGCTCCACAGTTGATACATTCGTCTGTTATAAAAATCGCCATTATTTAGTTAATTCGTTATTCGTGTATTTGTTAACTCGTTATTTGCTATTCATTATCCGTTAATTATTATTTGGACAAATGAATCACGCTCTTACTAACGAGTTTTTTTCGTAAAAAGTTTATTTTTTGCGGTGCAAAAATAAGGTATTTTGATTGAAAATTGAGTAATTTCGGATTTTTAGCAAATGTAATAATACCTAATGCAACGTAGAAAAATCAATGTAATTGAGCTTTATTCAAAATTTTACCTTATTTTGCATATAAATGGTTACGTTTAAATCAATTCAAAATTAATGGTCGAAAGTCCTACAAATATTAATCAAACAGGAAAGGTCACAAAGGAGTCCAATGTTGATGTCATTAACAAAGTTCCTTTCAATCCTAATGATATTGTTGTTAATACGCCCACACTGAATATGGGAGACATCATTGACCGTTTGGAGCATGGAGAAATAAAGTTAAATAGTAAATTTCAATGTTCTTCGAATTTATGGAACACCACAAAAAAAAGTCGATTCATTGAGTCCATATTACTGAAATTACCTGTTCCCGCTTTCTATTTCGTTTGGGATGACGATGATTCATGGGAAATTATTGACGGTTTACAGCGAATAAGTGCAATTAAAAGTTTTGTAATTGATAAAAAATTAGAACTCGAAAATCTTGAATTTTTAAAAGAATATAATAAATGTAAATTCGATAATTTGCCACGTACACTTCAACGAAGAATAAAAATTTTCTCAATTACAGCTAATATACTCGGAAAAGGTACACCTGATACGGTAAAGTATAATATTTTCAATCGTATTAACAGTTGAAAATTAAATCCGAAAGAGTTACTAAAAGATTTAAAGTTATCAATGAAATTATTCAAGCAATACTAAACCAAGCATGATAACATCCATTCATCTCAAGCATTTTAAATCACATAAAAATACAAATGTAGAATTAAGTAATATCACTTTATTATGCGGTGAGAATGGTTCTGGTAAATCCTCTCTAATCCAAAACTTACTTCTTTTGCGACAATCTTTTCAAAAAAATAGGTTGGAGAAAGTTTTGAGTCTCAATAAACCATTGTGCTATATCGGAGAAGGAAAAGATGCCCTTTTTTCATCCGCAGAAAAAGATGATATAATTAAAATTGAATTTGGTTATCAAAAAATTATTTATCAATGGATGTTTGATGCGGGCAAAGGGCTAAATTCGGATTTCATCCCCTATGATGAATCAACTACAAAAATATATTCAAATAACGAGTTAAGCGCAATACCTATATTTAATAATTCATTTCAGTATATAAGTGCCGGAAGATTAGCAGTATACGAATCAGATGATTATGCTGTTGAAATAGAACAACAAATATCTCTCGAAGAAGGAAAAGCCGAACTAACCGCACATTTTTTAGATTATCATAAAGCTAAAAACGTTATAGCAGGTCTGCTGCACCCAACAGCAAAAGACGACAGCTCACTCATTGCACAGACTATTGCATGGGAACAGGAAATTTGTAAAGGTGTCAAAGTTCATCCGAAAAAAGTAGGTAACAGCTACGAAGTTCGATATAGTTTTCCTACTGAATTAGGTGGAACTGAGGAATACAGTACAAAAAACGTCGGCTTCGGACTCTCCTACGCACTGCCCGTCATCGTAGCCATCCTCTCGGCACAGCCAGGTACGCTTTTAATTATCGAAAATCCCGAAGCACACCTGCACCCGTATGGACAGGCAAAAATCGCCGAACTAATGTCACTCGCGGCACAGGCAGGCATACAAATTATTGCCGAAACGCATAGCGACCACATTATCAATGGCGTATTGGTACAAAATAAAAAATCTGTTATTGACACTGAAAATATCAAAATTTGGTATTTCGACAGAGAGGAAGAGCATAATGCCTCCAAAGTCACCGAAGTGGAATTAATGGGTAAAGGCAGAATCAAAAAAGCCCCCGCCGGATTTTTTGACCAAATCGGTAAAGACCTCCGCATATTGATGAGTACAAACCCTTCGTAAATGGATGATAAATTCAACGTATTTCTACATTTTCTTACCGAAAACATCGACCAATATATTAGCTCTTTAGAGCGTGGTTTAGTTTTTATGGAATCCGTCGTTATCTGTATTGACAGGGCAGATTGTGAGAAGGGTACAGTGTTATTTTATCAAGGTTCAAACAAAGATATGTTTCTTGAACAACTTACGGTTATTCAAGAATTTTCAGAGATAGGCAACTTCGGTACTATTCCACCCGAAGTCTCTATCAACTATCTTTTACAAGAAATCAATGCGGAAAACTGGGAAGAAAATCCACATTATACACCTAATGAATGTAAGCATCAAATCGTAAGCAATAAAGGCGGTTATGAGATTATCACAAACCATATACCAGATGTTTTAAAGGAAATTTACGAGAGAAAAATTGCGGACAATCAAGGTAAATACATCTTACTAAATCTTTATAATAGCTTTGTTTTAAATGAGATAGAAATAAATATTTATAAAATTTGTAATAATGACACGCCTGATTGCAAGGGCGTTTTTTATCTCAAAAATTTCAAAGAATTAGACCAATGGTTTAATCAAAATAGAACGCCGCGAAATTACAATTTCATAGATAATCGTCATATCGAAGGACATCCCGAATACGTCAAAAAGCCAAAACCAAAATCACCGCTTTTAGGTGGCATCGGTGGAAAACCAAACGCAGCAAACTTACTCAAAGATGCCATAGGCGACAAAAAAGAAACTCAAAGGCTATATAATTTTGACGAAAACAAGAAGTGTTACATTCAATTTGAATACGAAGGTGATAATCCTCAAAATCAATACCACGGCTACCATCTCGTACAACCCAAAACCCACAAAACAGATAAAGAAGCCGTAAGCGATATTCCTCAACGAGTTACCAAAATTCTCGACTATCGCAAGTAAAATGAGTAACATAAATTAGCGAATCACAATTCACTTTCCTAACTTTGCTCCCATGTCAATGTCATTACAACAACGCATCGAATTACTCGCCCAATTGGGTCATCGCTTAGATGAATCCGATGAAAAATTAGACGCGATTATCCAAAAAAGCTACCTGCATAATAAATGGTTTACTGTCGAAAATACCCAACTCGCCATACAAGCTATTCGGCAAGAATTTTTGGATAAAGACAAACTCCAAACTTGGGCGGCACAATACAATATTTCTGATAATCAAGTGCCCAAAAGAGTAGGTATCGTGCTATCCGGCAATATTCCGCTTGAAGGCTTCCGCGACATACTCAATATTTTCGTAGCAGGACATCAATCTATCATCAAACTTTCGGAAAAAGACGAACACCTCATACCGTATTTCATTTCCATTTTGGCAGAAATACAGCCCGAAGCTGCCGCTTATTTTCCGCTCGCAGAACGCATAAAAGGCATTGATAATGTGATAATTACAAACGTAAATGATTCCACACGTTATTATGAAACTTATTTCGGAAAATACCCCAATATTATCCGCAAACAACGCGCATCAGTTGCCATTCTCACAGGAAATGAAACCGAAGAAGATTGGAAAAAATTAGGCATAGATGTGTTTCGCTTTTTTGGCTTGGGTAGTAGAAATGTTGCTAAATTATACCTCCCAAAAGACTACGACCTCGCGCCGCTATTAGAATTTTGGAAACGCTTTGAACACCTCATTCATCACGATAAATTCAAAAATAATTTCGATTATAATTATTCGCTGATTTTGATGAATGGTTTGCCCCACATTTCAAATGGAATCATATTAATGCAGGAAGACGAAGAAATACATGCACGTACCGCCATGCTTTACTACGAATATTACGACGACCTCCCTACACTCACCCGAAAACTACAAGCATATCAAGACGAAATTCAATCTATCATCTCCAATCAAAATATAGAAAATCTAAAAACCATCCCATTTGGAAAAACGCATTATCCCACATTAAATGACTACCCCAACGATATTGATACGATGGAGTTTTTGACAACACAACCCTAGCGTAATGCCTCCGGCTTGCGCTACGTAACACAGACATTCCTGTCTGTCCGCGTACTACTTGCAACGTAACACAGACATTCCTGTCTGTCCGCGTACTACTCGTTTTTCATCAAAAAAACCACAAAATTTGACATAAAATCCGACCTCAAACTTGTCAGACATTTTGAAAATGTCTGACAAGTTTGAAGTCACACCGAACAAAAACCTAAGAACATGAAAATAAAAACATACACACTATTTTTCATCACCACCTTACTCCTAATCACCTGCACAGCCGACACTAAAATGAACAACATCGAAATACAAGGACATCGCGGCGCGCGCGGACACGCACCCGAAAACACCCTGCCGAGTTTCCTCAAAGCCCTCGAAATAGGCGTAGATGTACTCGAACTTGATGTAGTCATTTCTGCTGATAATCAAGTCATTGTCTCTCACGAGCCGTGGTTCAATCATAAAATCTGTACCAAGCCCGACGGCACACCCTCCACTGTAGAAGAAGAAGATGGCATCAAAATCCTCGACCTCACTTACACCCAAATCCAACAATATGACTGCGGCAAACGCGGCAATCCCGACTACCCCGAACAAGCAAAAATCCCCGCCAACAAGCCCCTCCTAAGCGAAGTTTTCACAAAAATAGAACAACATACCAGCAACAATAATCTCCCAAAAGTCGCTTATAATATCGAAATCAAAAGCCGTCCGATTTGGGATAATGTATTCACACCATTGCCTACAAAATTTGCTCAATTGGTCTATGATGAAGTCAATAAAGCAGGACTCAAAGACCGCGTATGTATTCAGTCATTCGACCTTCGTTCTTTGCAGGAAATCCACAAGATAGACCCCGCGATAACCACCGCTTTACTCATCTCCAATAATGACGGTATTGACCAAAATATCAAAGCACTCGGCTTTACACCTACCATTTATAGTCCCAATCATTTTCTTTTAAATGCTTCAGAAATTCGTAAATTGCACGACAAAAACATCCGCGTCATTCCGTGGACGGTCAATGAAAAATCGCACATTCGTCGTCTCATTAAATGGGGTGTGGATGGCATTATTTCCGATTACCCCGATAGAGTACACGAGGTTTTAAATGAATCATCGTAGCGCACCGTAGCGTAATGCCTCCGGCTTGCGTACCGTAGAACGACGCTTCCAGCTCGTTCCACGTTAACTTAGCATACGCGATACGCGGACTGGAAGTACCGCGCTACGTTTTATAATACTATGAAAATCAATAAATTATTAGTCGCCAATAGAGGAGAAATCGCCTTGCGTGTCATGCGTACTGCGCGCGAAATGGGCATCAGCACGGTAGCCGTTTATTCGGAAGCAGACCGTCTTTCTCCGCATGTACGTTATGCGGACGAAGCCGTTTGTTTAGGTCCGCCACCGTCGAATCAATCTTATTTATTAGGCGAAAAAATCATCAAAGAAGCCTTGCGATTGGGCGTAGATGCCATACATCCCGGCTATGGTTTTTTGAGTGAAAATGCAGTTTTTGCAAAAGCAGTTACGGATGCGGGCTTGATATTCGTAGGACCGGGCGTACATGCCATCGAAGTCATGGGCAGCAAACTCGCCGCCAAAGATGCCGTCAAAGACTACGACATCCCGATGGTGCCGGGTGTTGACCGTGCCGTTACCGACCCGAAAGAAGCCAAAGAGATTGCTGCAAAAATTGGTTTTCCTATCTTGATAAAAGCCTCTGCCGGCGGTGGTGGAAAGGGGATGCGCGTGGTCGAAAATCCCGAAGAATTGGAAGAGCAAATGCAACGCGCAGTGAGCGAAGCTACTTCTGCATTTGGTGATGGTTCTGTTTTTGTGGAAAAATATATTACTTCCCCGCGTCATATAGAAATACAGGTTTTAGCAGATAATCACGGGAATGTTGTTCACCTATT
>CALHBW010000503.1 GCA_937930625.1 uncultured Saprospiraceae bacterium
GAACGCTCCAATTTAGGCAAATTATCCGTCAATGATAATATCAATCTCGAACGCGCCATGCTCGCCAATGCCCGTCTTGACGGACACATCGTACAAGGACATGTCGATACGACTGCACAGTGCATTTCCGTAAAAGAAGCAGATGGGAGTTGGTATTATTCGTTTCGATATACGCCTACGGATGAGTTGTTGTTGGTGGATAAAGGCTCGATTTGTATCAACGGTGTTAGTCTCACAGTGGTCGAACCTGTGGATGATATCTTTTCGGTGGCAATCATTCCCTTTACCTACGAGCATACGACCTTCAAAACGCTCAAAGCAGGTGATACGGTCAATTTAGAATTTGATATTTTAGGGAAATATATAGCAAAATATGTAAAAGTGTATAGTAACACAGGCTTCCAGCCTACACGTTAGTATGGCTTTCGTATGTTGTTTATTGATAAAATGCAAATGTGTGTCACATTTAATGCAAATATAACGTGCAGGCTGGAAGCCTGTGTTACTTATGAAATATATCGTCCTACTTCGTGGCATCAATGTCAGTGGAAAAAACAAAATCAAAATGGCAGACCTTCGCGCTATGCTCGAAGCGATGAATTTTGAGGCTGTGCAGACCTATATCCAAAGCGGAAATATCATTTTGGAAGCCGATGAGATGCCCAATACCAAATTAGCCAACCGCATCAAAACGCAAATCAAAACGACTTTTGACCATGATGTGCCGACCTTAGTATTGAGGGTAGGGGAGTGGCGCGATATTTTTAAGAATAACCCTTTTCTCCAAAAAAGAAATGAAGATATTAAGGCATTATATGTTACCATTCTTGCAGAATTGCCTGATAATGATTTAGTTGCTGCGGTAAAGGATTTTCAACACAAAGCTGATGAATTTCAGATAATCGGTAAAAATATCTACATCTTTTGCCCTGACGGATACGGGCGTACCAAACTCACCAATAACTTTTTTGAACGAAAATTAAAAGTCGCAGCTACTACGCGCAATTGGAAAACAGTAACAAAATTGGTGGAACTTTTGGAGTAAATTGAGTCAGATAAAATTAGGTAAAATGAACACAGAACAATACTGGACAGAACGCTATGAAAATGCCTCAACAGGCTGGGACATCGGCTATGCTTCTACACCGATAAAAACGTATTTTGAGCAAGTAAAAAATAAGGATTTGAAAATTTTGATTCCGGGTGCGGGGCGTGGATATGAAGCGGAATGCCTTTACCGTGAGGGTTTTACGAATGTGTTTGTATTGGATGTTTCAGAATTGCCCTTGCGTGATATACAGGAGCGCGTACCGGATTTTCCGAATGAGCAACTCATTCAAGATGATTTTTTCGGACACGAAGGCACATACGATATTATCGTAGAACAGACGTTTTTTTGTTCATTTCCACCAACTAAAGAAAATCGTACAGCTTACGCCAAAAAGATGTACGAACTACTCAAACCGGGTGGAAAACTCATGGGTCTGTGGTTTACTTTTCCATTGACAGGCGATATGGAGAAGCGTCCTTTTGGTGGTTCGCAAGAAGAGTATCTCACCTATTTTGAACCGTATTTTGAGATAAAAATTTTTGAACCTTGCTATAATTCTATCCCACCGCGAGCAGGGAATGAATTATTTGGAATATTTGTTAAAAAATAGTAATAATTCGGAAAAACACCCATCACTACGACGTATTTAATATATTATTTTGCAATCAATTTTGGTGTATTACTTCGTTTATTAGAAAAATAAATATAAGATGCAACCATTTAAGAATAATCCCATTCTTAGTGGTACTAGTCATATTTTTTTTATAACTTACAATCATATCTGAACTTATCTTACACACCATTATTCATCACCCAAATTCTGCATCTTGTGAGTCCTAAGCCATCAAAAAATGATGCAGAATAATTAGGTACAAAAACTATTCACTATGAGAATTTTTACAATTATGCTCATTTTGGCATTGACTTTTTGCTATGGTCATGCCCAAAGTCCCACTTTTACGGGCAATGCCGCCGCTGATTTTCTAAATACACCGGGGCATCAATTTTTCCTTGATTTTGCAGACGACGTAGGCTTGCCGGGAGCTGCACCCAACAACACCGTCAGCGGTTGGGATATTCGTTCTGCTTTCTTTTATTATGATGATGTCGCGGATGACTTATACGTAGGAATTGATTTTGGCGGTATTTTTGGCGATGCTGAAGGCAATGGAGACCCCTCGAGCTCTGCATCATGGCTCAATGCGCTGGATGGCATAGATCACCCTAGTTTGAGCAATACAGAGGGCTTCGTTTTAGCTTTTGACAATGGTGGCGATGGTGATTATGACACCTATGTCGGTGTGTCCCGAATGGATGATATTACCAAATTTGGATTATATCAATTCACTTCAAATATCAATGTTGCACCCAATCAATTTCCGGTAACAGCTACAGGCTCAGTTGCTTTGCACTCCGATATTTTTAATGAGGATAAGCCTGACTTAGAATTTGTTATCCAAGATATTTCTAATCATGTAGATGAACTTTGCGGCGTTGATTTTACCATTTTTGCAGGAAGTTATGAGGATGGTCCTATCGGAGAAGACCACCTTTATTCCCGACTCAATTTCTGCGGTTCGCTGCCTGTGACCTTTACAGATTTCGGATCATCTACCAAAGGCAGACGGGTACAATTGGATTGGAATCTGGCAACAGAAATCAATAACGATTATTTTGAAATTCAACATGCTGCTGATGCGAATAGTGCCTTCAAAACCATTGGAAGAATAGACGGAGGTGGTACTACTTCCGCACCGACTGCCTATACATTTTATCACGATACTCCTGTAAAAGGGAATAATTATTACCGCATCAAACAAGTTGATTTTGATGGAATTGTATGGTATTCATGGGTGATTATAGAGGAATATGAAGGCGGAGACGGTAGCACAATAGAAGTTTATCCGAACCCGAATAAAGGCGAATTTATGCTTGGATTGCCCACGATAGTTGCTGATACCGAGGCATTTATACGAATTATGGATGCCACAGGCAAAACTATTATGGAAGAAACCACTACGCTACGGTCAGGGTTGACTTCTTATGCGATTAATATGAAAGGACTACCTGAAGGATATTATTACGCTTCACTCGCGTTGCACATTACAGGAAGTACTTATAATAAAGGCTTTTTCGTCAGATAGTTAGGGGGGGATTGGTTGATTGGGTTGATTGGTTGATTGGGTTGATTAGTTGATTGGGTTTATTAAGTTATTTAGTTGATACAGTACGAAGTGAATTTCGCTTTGCGGGGAGTGTTCACCCAACTGTGTCTTATTCGATTAAATTAAGGATGCTATATTTACAAAAGACTGATAATCAAATCTCTGCGAACTCCGCGTTCTCTGCGTGACACAAAATATTGAATAGTCCCGCTTTGCGAAATTTTACCCAATCAACCAATCAACCAATCAACCAATCAACCAAATCAACCAATCAACCAAATCAACCCATCCACCCTGTCACACAAATTTAGTATATTTCATATATCAATGCAGCCTGTTGTACTTTACAGGCGTCTTATCTAAAAATGAGTTTATTTTTCCTGAATAAATGAGAAAAAAATATTACATTTGAACATTCATTAGATATAAAAAGCCTTGTATTTAACAATATGTTCGCCAAATTGAAAATTGATAATTGAGAGTTGATAATTTATTTATTTTTTATTTCATAAAAAACTTAAAATTAAACAATTACAAATTATAAAATAAAATTAGTTATCAATTATACATTCTCAATTCTCAATTTGGCGAAGACATTGATTTAAATTGATTATATTGTTTTAATAAAATTTTTTTCATAGAAAATGCTCAACTAATTCACTCCTTACCACCATTTTTAACCATAAACTACTAACACTATGAGATTAAAAATTACCCATGCTATTCTAACCACATTATTGTTATTTGGATGTTTGGTGTTGTTTGTGAGCTACGAAGACGGACCGGCAAGAAGCGGAAACGCATGGATAGGCGCACCCGGCGAATCCGGCGTGACTTGTGGAACTTGCCACAGCAATCCCGGAGCTTTTGGTTTTGTCAATATCGACATCACGATACACACGGCGGGAGGTGTTGAGGTTGCGTATTATGTACCGGGCAATACTTATACCGTAACAGTGGCAGTCAACCCCGAAGTCGGCGCACCTGCCGGATACGGATTTCAAGCTGTCGCGCTTGATGCGACCCATAATAATGCAGGAATATTTACCTCCGAAAGCGAGATGATAGGCATACGGACTATCAACGACCGCTTGTATGCTGAACACAATATGCCCTCTCCTTCACGGACTTTTGCCATTCGATGGGAAGCTCCTGCAACGGATATAGGTGATGTCACATTTTATGCTTCGGGCAATACTGTCAATGGTGACGGGACTAGTGCCGGAGATAGTGGTATAGGGACTGTTCCCGCCAAGCTAACCGTTAGCTCAAATACTGCGCTTGCCGTCGAATTAGTTGCCTTTGAAGCAGAACAATCCTTTAATAGTGTCTTGTTGAAATGGATAACGCAGACGGAATCCAATAGCGATTATTTTGTATTGGAACATGCGCCACAAGGCATTGATTTTAAAGAAGTTGCAAACGTTCCTGCTGTGGGATTTTCTTCTGATATTCAAACGTATAGTGAGTACCACATCACGCCGAATAACGGTTTGAATTACTATCGTTTGAAGCAAGTAGATACGGACGGAACATTCAAATACAGCAATATTATTGTATTTGAAATGAATAAAAAAGACCGCCCAACACTAGAAGCCTTTCCGAACTTAATAGCGAATCATACCACCCTCTTTTTCCATAATAATATGGGCAATATATTCCATTCCGAAGTTCGTATATATGCGATGTCCGGGCAGTTGGTGAGTACTTATCCCTTTGAACTTTTACAGGGAGAAAATCGCCTTGAATTAGATTTGAGTGATTTAGAAAGTGGTTATTATACCATTAGTTTGAAAGAGGCAAGCGAGGCTATCCGAATTTTTAAAAACTGACGGATTTTTGATTTGAGGATTTTTGATTTTTGATTGAATTTTGCTTCGCAAAATTTCATATAAATACATTCGCGTAGCGAATCAATCAAAAATCAAACTTTATGATACTATTTCTTTTTTTATAAGAAATGAGAGATGTACTTAGGAACGCGGCAAAAATAACCTCTACCCAAGATGGTAAAGTTACTTTTGCCGCGTTCCTAAGAGAGTTTTCTGACCTGTTCCCGAAGTTCTTTTTTTACCTTTTCCCAAGTGATACTTTTATCAAAAACTATCGGGTCACCATCTGCTTCGGCATCTTCAAAATAAGTCAAACTACGGATAATATGAAATGCAGTGCCATGAGGATACATGTTTACGTGAAACTCTAACATTTTCTCCAAACTAAATTTCTCCAATAAAAAAAATATATCAAAAAAATCTTTCTTTTTCCCTCTCGCTGACATTGCATCTAACTTCATTGGTGCTATATCACGAATATCCGCTAACCTTAAATGTTCAAATTGCTTAATGGGAAATAATAATGGATATTTAAATCGAATCAAATCAACTTTTACATTGTCTATTTCCAGAATTAATGTTTGTTTTAATTTTACAAGGGTTTGTGTAATGTTAAAATCTTCCTCCAAATGTTGATAAATTAGTTCAGCATCGAAGTTTTCTGTTGTAAATAAATCTAAATCAATGGATTGACGATGCCCTATTTGAAGAGATAAAGATGTACCACCTACCAAAAAAAAAGAATTTAGATAAGGTTTTTGCATCAAAGTTTTCAATAATTCCAATGTAGATTGTTCGACTGTTTGAGTTTGTAACATCTGATTTCATTTAAGGGAATTTCAAAGTAAACGCTACAGAAACACATGACTCGTTTATCCATGTAACGCAAATTTTTGACAGTATTGCTTATTTTAGTACGTCCATACAAATTTAAAATGTACCTAAATTCTTCCCACGTTCCTCTATGTAACACCCTCTCAATGATGTAAATAGCATGTTTTTTTTCATCTAAATCATCAAAATGAGTATCCCAAAACAAACTTTTTCTCAACGATACTTTATTTTCCATATAATCAAAAGTAACGAAATTCAATCAAAAATCAAAAATCCTCAAATCAAAAATCACCAAATCATTCAATAATTAATCCTTTCCATTTGCTATTCGTCTCTACAAAAACGGCGGGTGTACCAAGCGGTGCATCTACTTTATACTTCAATCCGCCTGAAAATATTTCGTCTGTCAGTAAGTGTCGCCATTCTCCCGGCGGAATGTAAACTTCAATTTCCCGCGCACCTTTTTTTGTCACAGGAGCGACCAAAACATCCTTTCCGAGCAAGTATTGCTGCTGCAAATTATACGTATTTTTATCATTAGGAAAATGTAAATATAAATGACGAATAACGGGATAGCCTTTCACGGTAGCCATTTCGACTTGCTCTTCGAGGTATGGGCGTAGTCGCTCGTGTATCTTTGCGAATCGGGCATAATACGCTTGCATTTCGTCATCATACACCTGAATATTATCGTCCGGTAAAATACCTTCATGCGAACGAAAAACAGGTGTAAACGCACACAGTTCAATCCAACGTTTCAACATTTCTTCAGTGCGAACGACCTTAATGCGCCCATTCATTCGCGTAAAACTCATAAAACCACCAATATCCGCATGATTAATCGCCATGCCACTCATTCCGCTGGATAGCAAGGCAGGAACTACGGAAGGCAGACCGTCATTTGCTTGCCAATAAGTCGTCTGGTCGCCCGCCCAGTAAAACGTACTGTGCTGATTACCATTTATATATGAAGAACGCGAAAAGAAAGCTATAAAACCCTCGTTGCCCGTTTCGTTGATGGCTTCGCGATTGAGTCGCGCCCAATCTACGGGATATTGGTTGTGATATTTCTGTGCCGAAACACCCGAATGTAGCACCGCATCCCAGGGCAAACCTTCGGCATAATCTGCCATCCAACCTGCCAAACCTTGATTAATCATATTCGTTTTGATGATGTTTTTCATCCAATCAAAAGCTGCCGGATTGGTGAGGTCAAGCATATGTACAGTTGCACCGGGCATCTCGATGGGGTAGGGTTCTCCGGCTTGATTTTTTACGAAAAAATCCTGTTCACTTGCTGTTTTGTACAATTCACCTTCTTGCATCAAAAAAGGATTATTATAGCCCAAAACACGCACTCCACGCTGCCTCATTTTCAGGCAAAACATCTTAAAATCAGGATAAAGACTTTCATCTGCCTGCCAGTTCCATTGCAATTGCGAACCCAGTTCTGTTTCGCGTTTTCCGCACCAATCCTGAATCCAAATAGCATCTACCGGAACTTTTGCTTTTTTAAGCCTATCTAATTGATTTACAACAACTTCCTTGCCGCCTTGTATGCCGAGAATATTGCCGTAAGCCCATTTTGGCAGCATAGGCAAGCGACCTGTTCTTTCCGTAAAATTTTCCAGTAAATCCAGTGGGTCATCCATTTGCATAAGCGTTGCGGAGAGTTCATTGTCCCAGACTTCAACCTCAATCGTATTGGCGTATTGAAAATCAAATACCGAACGCGCTGTATTATGCAATTGAAAACTTCTTTTGAAGGAAGAAATATAAAACGGCACAGGCGCGTAAGTCGTGAATTGATTGCCACCCGACATTTGGCTATTCGCAAGTCCGGTCAGAGGTTGGTCGCCGCGTCCGACGCCTTGCTCCTCCACCCACACAGGTACGCGATGCCCCCGCATATTGACATGCGAAAACTGCTCGCCCATCCCAAAAATCTGTTCTTCAGCTTCCGAAACCATGACCAATGAAATGCGATTATACGTGGTATCATTCAGGCTAATATTCATTTCGAGTGTATTGGCTTGTTCAATATCAAGCGACATCGTAAAGCCCGTACCACACAAATCGCCTTCTATCACAACTGCCGTTTTCAATAAGTCTATATCTTTGATTTTTAAATCATTACAAGCCCCTTCCGGGTTTTCTGTAAATTTAAAACTGCCGTATTTATAGCGAACTTTCGGGGCATCTTTAGCGATTTTCAAAAATGGCTGGTCGAGTGGCAACCGCAAAGCCGGAGCAGTACTGCTGACTTTTGAGAATTTATCGGACTTTTTAAAGAAAATATTTATTACCTTATTGTCCATACCAAATTCATGGTATTTACCCGAAAAATATTGCCTGTTTTCAGAGTCGATTTCAACAAGACCGCCACCGACCCCGCAAGCACACATAAGGATAGGCAGTACAAATAACAGTATTTTACTTTTCATAATTGATTAGTTTATAGTCCATAGTCGATGGTCGATAGTCCATAGGCAAACGCGAGAACCTCATACCCAACCTTTCTCCTAAACAGAAAGGAAGTACATTCAAATTTTGCAGAGCAAGATTTGAATGAGGATAATCACTTTCTATGGACTATCGACCATCAACTATTAATACGCAACAATGAACGAACAAATTATACGACAGACAAGAAATTGGATAGAAAAAGTGGTGGTAGGGAATAATTTTTGCCCTTTTGCGGCGCGTGAATTGGCACGGGAGAGCATTCGATATGTGGTATGTGAGCAAAAAACACCCGTAGAATACCTCGAAATTTTGACGAAGGAATTTCAAGAATTAACTGAAAATGAGGAGTTTGAGACGACATTGATTATTTTCTCCAATGACTTTCAAGATTTTAATTATTTTTGGTCTTTTGTGGAAATGACGCAGCAATTTCTGGTGGATTGGGGCTACGAAGGCATTTACCAATTAGCCAATTTTCATCCTGAATATATTTTCGCAAGAGCCGCAAAAGATGACCCCGCGAATTATACCAATCGCTCGCCTTATCCGATGTTGCACATTCTGCGGGAAGCCTCCGTCGAAAAGGCAATTGCCAATTATCCTGATGCAGAAAATATTCCGGCGCGCAATATCAAGCAAGCTCGAAAAGAAGGATTGAGGCAGATGAAGAAGGGCTTGGAGGATTGTTTGTGAGTGTGTACTTGCCTTGCATTTGAAAATGCAAGGCAAGTAGGCTTTCCGAAAACTTGTGGGGTATCGTTAGATTTGTAAAAATTACGCAAGCCCTTCATAATGAAGTTGCTGTAGCAACGGATGAGATTGAATCTTTTTATAAGTCTCCACCAATTCTTCATTTTTCAAAAAAGCAAATTTACGACTCGCATCAACATGTTCGACCGCCTTTTCAATGGTGGGCATTTCGGTAGGCAAACTGATAAAATCAGTAATTTCTTTTAAAATCGGTGCAGGCGTTTCCAAAAAATCCTCGTAACGAATGTGCATCACGTCGTCGCCATAGGTATCGGTCAACGACAGGGCTTTTCGGACATAGACTTCCCAAAGTTTCACGCCTTCCTCCAAATGCAACATGCGCGGCGAAAGGGTTTGAACGGTTTTATAATCCAAAAATTTCAAAATCTTGACAAAGAACTCCAACTTACCATGTTCCCGAATCATCAACTCGCGTTCTCGCAGACTTTGAGCTACGTCGATAGGATTGCGATAAATATGCAGGATTTTTGCATTGGGGAAAATGCGCTTCCATACATCAATGGTGATGGTCGTGCGTGGGTCTTTCCAACCCCACGGGATATCCAAATCACCAATACTTTTAACCTTAGAAGCATGTCTGCCCAAGTATTTTTTGCGTCGCTTACCTGCCAATTCACCTTGAACGATAGGAATCGCCTTTTCAACCATAAACTCGTCCATGAATTGATAGTTATACACATTATCCCAACTCGCATTGGACTGATACAACAACCAATCATTGATGCTGATAAAATACATGGACTCATGCAGCTTAAACGGGTCTAAATCTTTCCCCACAAAAAGCCCTAATTCTTTCAACAGCATCGTCAACATAGACGTGCCGGAACGGTGCATACCGATGATGATTACAGGAGATTTCATTTATTAGTGCGAAGTATAAAAGCTACGTGAAAAGTGACAAAGCTAAAGAAATTTTATAAAAAAGCCCTTCAAATCCAAAAAGGAAACGTCATGCTGAATTTATTTCAGCATCTCCCAAACGATAGAAAACCCATGCTGTACAAAATCTACAATTTGTTGGTTTTTAGTGAAATACAAAATTTAGACTCACATTTAATATCGTGCTTGTCGCTTGGGAGATACTGAAATAAATTCAGTATGACGGGCTGTTTTGGTTCGGAATGACGGTTCATTTTAATTATATTTGCATTATTGATGTCGGATAATGCCAAATATCAGCACCTCTTCATTTCTACCTCCAAAAATCGAATTGTAAAAAAAAGTTAAAGTATTTGAATAATTAAAATGATTGTTTTATTATTGCATTGCTAATTAAAAATAAAGCAACTCCAATAATATAGAGCGTCAGTGTGAAAAGTGGTAAATCCATCTTAGTAATTAATTGATAAGCAGATTATTACAATTTTAATTTACTACTTTTTTACCCGATGCTCTATATAACTCTAATTCAGTGAGACACCGTAAAATTAATTCAAGAAAATCAGTCTTGTCTGATAATTCAGCATGAATTAGACTACATTTTTTAAGCTCTTATTTCCACATTGAAAAAGTACGCAGTATGAACTGCTATACTAACGGGATTCGTATGTCTGTACGGATGTCAACAACTATTTTCTTAACCTAAAATGTTTTTCATCAATGAAAGTCTTTATTCAATCAACACTTTTAACCCTATTACTGCTATCCACCAATATGTTGTCTGCCCAAATCATCGGCGGGCGCGGAAATGGACAACAAGCCCCTACCGAAGCCAAAGCTGCCGAACTTAGCAAGGGTGGCGTCAGTGGCGATGTTAATCTATTCAATGGTACATTTGGTACTTCCTACGACTTGGGTACGGTGACTACACCGGGCGGATTGAGTTACAACGCCACGATGTCGTATTCTTCCTCGTTTGCTGCAGGAGATAACCTTCCGAATACATCTGGTATTCCCTACGGGGAAGGCTGGAATCTGGATATTCCGATGATTAGTATTTCTACTGAAGACTATAATCAATACACACTGGATGAACTGAACGAAAAGATAAAGTTCACAAGCTATACTGACGGCGATGTTCCTGAAGCCATTACTTTTGATGATTTAAGCAGTGAAGGACGCCTGATGTGGTTTGCACCTACACTGAATATACCCGGAGTAGCTGGTGGACGTATGGTGTATAAATACACGCTCGGTTCCACAAATGGCAATAAGGCTGTTTTTGTCTTGCATAAATTCGAGCGATATATAGAAGCGCGTTTCGACGGAGAACGTTGGGAAGTCATCTTGGATGATGGAACTGAGTATGAATTTATTTATGCAAAAGCACAGCAGCGTAATGCCAACAATAGAAGAACCAATTGGTCTGCTTCTAATGAATCAGATATTTTATCGCAGGTCATTCCTAAACTTGAAGTTACCACTTGGTATGTCAACAAAATCAGCCATCCCAATAAAGAGGGTAAGATACACTTTGATTATGATGCGTACGGAAAGTTTGACATGTACAAAGAGTTTAAACAACAGGCACTTGCTAATGCTATACGGGATGTACAAGGCTCGAATGCTCACATTGACCTTATGAAAAATGTCTATAAAGATATTTTCTTGCGCCGGATAGATGCCGGAACAGAAAAATTAG
The DNA here is from genome assembly GCA_937930625.1 of uncultured Saprospiraceae bacterium. Lineage (GTDB taxonomy): Bacteria > Bacteroidota > Bacteroidia > Chitinophagales > Saprospiraceae > JAHDEO01. The sequence goes on from CALHBW010000503.1 coordinate 11,701, forward strand.
AATTTGAGCACCGTTCTCTTTATAATCACGGTATGCCGGGAGTTTATGAAGTTGATGACGCAGGTGTGTCTAGATATGACTCTTTATACACATCCAAAGTCGTTAAATCATGGGGAGGTGGTGCTACACCATTTAATGATACCGAAAGCTGGGTCAGATACTCTCACCTCAAATCTGATGTTGCCGATGATGTCTTACCATGTAATTTTCCCGGAACAGTAACCCAGCCTTGTACATACCTTATATCTCCAACCAACCCATATCAAGGAAAGCAGAGTGACGCAGATATGGGGTCAAATTATCGCGCACCTCACCTTATAGCAGAATATTCAGATGGAGTCGGTGCCTTGGATTTTAGGCATGGTTTTTTGGAATCTCCCCATTTTGGAGATAATCTACCTGCCGGAGATATGTATGAAATCAGGTCAAACATTACAGGCGGATTAGCTAACTATGACATCAATATCGTAACAGGTGACAACACGATAGAGAATAGGTATGTAAATCCCGGATGGAACAGTTTTGACTTGGATGACTCAGAAAATATTGCAACCGGAAAATTCCTGCCTCACGCCAATACATGGCAAGCACAAAGAAATGATGTCATATACTCAACATTCAATCAGGCGATAAAATGGAATCCTTTAGCTACTCTTCATGGTACTGATGTGGAAACATCTAACTTCTTTACCATGCCCAACCTACATAATAAATTGAAGGGCATGAGAATACAGATAGGTCCGGCAAATGCCGATGTTGATTACTCACGCGATGAACCTACTATGCTTGGACAGACGGACATTCCAGATATTCCGGGGACAATATGGGCTTATTTTCATGAACATCTTCCGTTTCCTTTAGACCATCCCTCAGGAAATGAACCCTTGATACACGGGCATAATGTACCCGGAAATTTTGGTATCGGAATGCCCTGGCATATGACAACGTTTTTGTATGCATTGTGTGATAGCAGACTTGACTACAGACACGGAAATACAGGCAAACAATACTTTTGGTGGGATAATGGGCACGGACATGTTCCGTACCCGAATGTACCTACCCTCACAGGCGATAATACACATACTACATTTAACAGCAGGCTCAGTAGCGTAGAGTTAGTACATCATGCCAAAAATCCCTATATGCTCCACGAAGTAAGACATTTAAAATTAAACGGTGCCACTTCTACCTCTCCTGATGGGATGGATGATGGTTGGCAGTTGATAGATAAATTGAACTTTGAATATGATAATATACAAGTAGCCTCTTATGCAAATTATCAGACACCAGGTCCCGGTTCTGGTCCTGATGTTTGGCGACCTGCACAGGGAAGTCTTGAATCATATTCGGGAGATAGAAATATTGTATTGCTCAAAAATATCAAACAGATGCCTATCAAACAGATGCCTATTGATGAAGGTGTCACATATACAGTGGCAGAGCTTCCAACTACTCATTTTGAATACTCACAACCAAGCATATTAGGCAATTATGGTGGCGTATATGACTATAATGTCAACTTAGCTTTGCTCAATAAAATAACCGACCCGCTTGGTAAAGAAACTGAACTTACCTACACAGATGAACCGACAGTAGTGAATAATCTGTTCTATCGAGAACGCCCTAATCCCTGTTATTATAATCATTGTGACAATTTAAATCCACATATTTATATAGATGGACCAAATGGCTACAGTGGTCCTCAAACACATGGCTACCAATCTATAAGCGTAAAACAAGGAGAACCCTATGCCTATACCATAAATGCTTTAGTAGAAAAGAAAACCATAACAGATGCTAACGGCACAAGAGACTGGCTATACACCTACCATGACAGGAGAAACTTTGACGAATACCCGCCAATGCCGCTCAATATTTCATGGGATAGTAATTATAAAACAAAATACGGTTTCGGAAAAACAGTTGTAGAAGGCCCTATGTTGGTAACCGGAAGACCATACACCGAGTACTATCATCGTAATTTTCCTGATGATGTAGAAATTGGACTTGGTAAGCCGCTTAATTTTACAGAAAGTCAAGATATTTTATGGGGTAAATTATATAGAGTTATTCAATATGATGAAAATACCAACCCTATCTCCAAAACCGAAACAAAATATGACTATCAGAAAGCTTTCTTACGCGGCTCGAAAAGAGTGCTACATGACAAACTGACGACAGATAATCAAGGACATATCAACGGACACGATTATATTGATGTCATTACGCCAGATTACACTACGCCCGACCCCGCAATCATATACAATGTCGCACCACCCACACCTCCGGCGAATATTACTACTACACATGCACAAGCCCTAAGAGATTACTGGTTTGACCAAAGCTTGTCCATCCCCAATAGGGTAGATACAACGCTTATCAGAAACTGGATTAGTTATTATAGAAATACATTAATTCCGTACTACGAGCAGGGTATTTCTTCAGGAGATAAGTTTGATAGTTCGCAAAAACCTGAATTTATCAATCAATGGATTTATGCTTTGCTTCCGTTTGATGAAAGCTACTATCCCACGACTGCAGATTATGACACCGCGGTTGTTCTTTACCATAGATATGAACAATACTCATCTAAAGCCTATACAGTTTGGGCTTCAAATCGTTATATTGCAACTGAATATGATGTGTCTATACCCTCTATTCAAACCGGATACAACGATATGCTCCCTTACGAACATGTTTATGAAAATACGATTAACACCTGGCATCCCTACTACCTCGACAGCTACTTCATCAAAACCACCAAAACAACAGAAACCGCCTACGACAATGCCCACGCAGGAGGCATTGACTCCATACAAACCATTACCGAATACGAATACTTTGATGCTGACTACACAGGAGCTACGGATTCAGAGGGCTACGATATACTATTACACAAAGATGGAGACGGCGACGACGATGATTGGCAACAACTCCAATGGGAGCCCTCATGGCAATTATATAAAACAAAAACATATTCGCCACAACACCCTGATGCTTTCAGCCAAAAAGAGTATTTTTATTATTACGATTTGATGAATAGAGATGATGTGCCTATAGACATGGTGTATGGATTGGGTATGCACCTTCAAAACTTAGATGACGGCAATGACGGA